>DATGEL010000042.1 GCA_035310145.1 Dehalococcoidia bacterium | reverse complement strand
CCAGGTAATCCGTACTGTGCCCACCGGGCTTACTCCCGCTGTTATTCGCTGCCGTGCACGGCGCTACTCCGAGCCTTCAACCGGCTCGCCGCTCTCCGCCTCGGCACTGGAGATGGCCGGCGAATGCGCCACAGGTTCGGGCGCCGGCTCTGTCGGCGCGGATGTATCAGCGTGCGGCGCCGCGTGCTCCGCCTGCGGCTGCTCGGCGGCGTCCGGCGGCGTTGCGGCCTCGGCGGGTGGGATTGTGGTCTCGGCCTGCGGCGCGGTGACCGTGGCGGCGGGCGTCGCCGGCGTCACGGTCTCTTCAACAGGTGCGGGCGGGGCGCTGGCCTGCGGCCGCTCGAAGCGCTCGCCGCGGTCGGGCCGCGGGCCACGATCGCCGCGATCTCCGCGATCTCCCCGGTCGCCGTTGCGGTCGCCGCGGCGGCCGTTGCCGTCGCGATCGCGGTCGCGCGGCACGCGCACTACCGGCGGCTTGCCCTGGCGGATCACCTGTTCGACCGGCGCCGCGGCAGCCTCGGCGCGGATGCGACGGGCGTCCTCCGGATGGCGCAGCGCCGCCAGCCCCTGGACCGTGGCGCGCACGACGTTGATCGCGTTCGAGCTGCCCAGCGATTTCGCCAGCACGTCCTTAACGCCGGCGACCTCCATCACGGCGCGCACCCCACCGCCGGCGATCACGCCCGTGCCGGCCGAGGCCGGCTTCATCAGCACCTTGGCGGCGCCGAAGCGGGCGAGGATCGGGTGCGCGATCGTGGTGCCGTTCATCGGCACGCGAATCTGGTTTTTGCGCGCGATCGTGGCGCCCTTGCGGATCGCCTCCGGCACCTCGTTCGCCTTGCCCATGCCGGCGCCGACGCCGCCGCGCCCGTCGCCCACAACGACGAGGGCGCTGAAGCTGAAGCGCCGGCCGCCCTTGACGACTTTCGACACGCGGTTGATGTAGACGACCTTCTCGTTGAGGTCGGAGTCACGCGAACCGCCGCGCTCGCCTGTGGTCATAACCGCCCCTTCGTCTTTTGGACCGGGCAGACCGAGACGCGCGCTCCGCTTCTCCGCCTGCCTTCTCGTCGCTCAGAACTGCAAGCCGCCCTTGCGCGCGGCGTCGGCCAGCGCTTTCACGCGGCCATGATAGAGAAAGCCGCCGCGGTCGAACACGACCGCCGAGATGCCCGCCGACCTTGCCTTGCGCGCCAGCGCGGCGCCCACCAGCTCGGCGCGGGCCGCCTTCGCCTTGCCCTTCGCTTCGCCGGCCACGTCGGCGTCGCGGTCCGACGCGGCGACCAGCGTGTGGCCGCGCACGTCGTCGATCACCTGCGCGTAGATATGGTTCAGGCTGCGGAACACCGCCAGCCGCGGCCGCTCGCCGACGCCGCGCACGCGCCGGCGCACGCGGTAGTGGCGGCGGATGCGCTGCTCCCGGCCGGTTTTGACTGCCATCGCTTCATCCCCTCGCCCTCGCCCGCGAGCCGGGCGCCCAGCTTACTTTTTGCCGCCCTTGCCCTTGCCGGCCTTGCCCGCCTTGCGGCGCACGTTCTCGCCCTGGTAGCGGATGCCCTTGCCCTTGTACGGCTCCGGCTTGCGGATCGCGCGGATGTTCGCCGCCACCTGGCCGACCAGCTCCTTGTCGATCCCCTCGACACGGATGCGGTTGTTGCCCTCGATGCCGAAGCTGATGCCCTGCGGCGGCGTGATCTCGACCGGGTGCGAGAAGCCGAGCGCCAGCGTGATCACCTGCCCCTGCTGCGCCACACGGTAGCCGACGCCCTGGATCTCCAGGACTTTGGTGAAGCCCGTCGAGACGCCGGTGACCATGTTGGCGACGAGCGTGCGGCTGAGGCCGTGCAGGGCGCGGTGGCGCGGCTGGTCGTCCGGACGGGTGACCAGGATCGAACCGTCCTTCTGCTCGACGCCGATCTCCTCCGGCAGGTCGCGCTGCAGCTGGCCCTTCGGCCCTTTGACCGTGACGTGGTTGCCCTGCACCTGCACGGTGACGCCGCTGGCAACGGGGATCGGCTGGCGACCGATGCGTGACATACCAGAATCTCCTTCCAGATGGTTTCATCGCCGGCGCGCCGGCGATGAAACCACGGCGCCGCGTCTCCGCTACCAGACGTAGCAGAGCAGCTCGCCGCCGGTCTGCTTTCGCCAGGCCTGCTGGCCGGTCATGATCCCCTGCGGCGTGGAGAGGATGGCGATGCCCAGGCCGCCGTAGACGCGCGGGATTTCGCGCTTCTGCACGTAGACGCGCAGGCCGGGCTTGCTTACGCGCTGGATGCCGGTTAGCACCGGCTCGCGCTTGCCCGTGTAGTTGAGATGGACCTTCATCACCTTGTGCGGGCCGCGGCCGCGCTTGTCCTTCTCCTCCACCAGCTCGAAGTCGCGGATGTAGTGCTCGTCCTTCAGCACCTGCGCGAGCGCCGTCTTGACCCTGGAGGCGGGCATCGACGTCACGTCGTGCCGCGCCATCACGGCGTTGCGGATCCGCGTGAGCATATCGGCGATGGGGTCGGTCATGTTCATCGGGTCGGTTCCTCTCTCAACCGGGTCCGTGCAGGGGTCTCCGTCGTCTGCAGCAACGGACGCGCGCTGCGCGGGGCTGGCGGCCTGCTGCCGCCGACGTGCTCGGCTACCAGGACGATTTCATGACCCCCGGAATCTGCCCCTGGTGGGCGAGCGTGCGGAAGCAGATGCGGCACATGCCGAACTTGCGCATGTAGCCGCGCGGCCGGCCGCAGAGCTTGCAGCGGTTCTTCCGCCGCGTCGAGTACTTCGGCGTCCGCAACGACTTGACGATCTGACTGACCTTGGCCACGCTCGCTCTCCTGACGTTCCGTTACGGCCTTAACTCTTGCTGAAGGGCACGCCCAGCAGTTGCAGCAGGCGCCGGCCCTCTTCGTCGTTCCGCGCCGAGGTGACCATCGTCACCTCCATGCCGCGGATGCGGTCGATCTTGTCGTACTCGATCTCCGGGAAGATGAGCTGCTCGCGCAGGCCGAGGCTGTAGTTGCCGCGGCCGTCGAAGGCATTGCGCGGCGCCCCGGAGAAGTCGCGGATGCGCGGGAGCGCCACGTTCACCAGCCGGTCGAAGAACTCGTACATGCGCTCGCCGCGCAGCGTCACGGTCACGCCGATCGGGTTGCCGGCGCGCACCTTGAAATTGGCGATCGACTTCTTCGCGCGCGTGATCACCGGCTTCTGCCCGGTGATCACGGTCACATCGGCGGCGGCGTTGTCGAGCGCCTTGGCGTTCTGCAGCGCCTCGCCCATGCCGATGTTGACGACGATCTTCTTCAATCCCGGCACCTGCATGATGTTCCCGTAGGAGAACTCCTTCATCAGCGCCGGCACCACTTCGCTCTGGTAGCGTTCTTTGAGACGCGCGGCCATTAGTCAAAGTCCTCGTTGCACTTCTTGCAGTAGCGGCTCTTCTTGCCATCCGGCCGGAAGTGGATGCCCACCCGCGCCGGCTTGCCGCAGTTGCTGCACACCACCATCAGATTGGCGATCTGGATCGCCGCCTCGCGCTCGATGATGCCGGCGGGCTGCTGCGGCGACGTGGCGCGCTGGTGCTTTTTGATCATGTTTACGCCGGTGACGATCGCGCGGCCGTCCTTGGGCCGCACCTCGCGCACCTGGCCGGTCTTGCCCTTGTCCTTGCCGGCCATCACCAGCACGTTGTCGTTCTTCTTGAGCTTGTTCATACGGCTTGCCTGCCTGCGCTTACGCTCTCTACGGTTAGACGACTTCCGGGGCGAGCGACACGATCTTCATGAAGTTGCGCTCGCGCAGCTCGCGGGCCACGGGGCCGAAGATGCGCGTGCCGCGCGGATTCTGCTTGTCGGTCAGGATCACGGCGGCGTTCTCGTCGAAGCGGATGTAGGAGCCGTCCTTGCGCCCGTACGGCTTCGCCACACGCACCACGACGGCCTTGACCACGTCGCCCTTCTTGACGGCGGCGTTGGGCTGCGCTTGCTTGACGGAGGCGATGATCGTGTCGCCCACGCGTGCGTAGCGGCGGCGCGTGCCGCCCGGCACGAGGATGCACATGATCTCCTTCGCGCCGGAGTTGTCGGCCACCTTCAGCCGCGTGTACTGCTGGATCATTGCGTTTTCCTTCAAAGATGGGCACGTGGTGCCCATGGCAGCAAAGTTGGGCGCTACGTGCCCATGGCAGCCTCGCCCGCGCGGCGGGCCGGGATTTACTCGGCCTGCCGGCCTTCGAGCGAGGCGTCGATCGCCTGCGGCTGCAGCTCGGCCACGTTGCCGCGGGTGAGGATCTCGGCCACGCGCCAGCGCTTCTCTTTCGAGAGCGGGCGCGTCTCCACGATGCGCACCAGGTCGCCAAGCACGCAGGCGTTCGTCTCGTCGTGCGCCTTGTAGCGCTTGGTGCGGCGCAGCGTCTTCTTGTAGAGCCGGTGCCGCTTGAACGACTCGACCGCGACCACCACGGTCTTCTGCATCTTGGTGCTGACCACGGTGCCGGTCATGTTCTTGCGGTGCGGCTCGCGGCGCGCTTCCGGCGCAGCCTGTTCGCTGGTGTTGGCGTCTGTCGTCATCGTGCTGTCTCTCTATCTCTCCCGCCGCGCCTACGCCCGCTGCCCGGCCGCCGCGGCCAGCCGTCGCTCGGTTTGAATCGTCTTCAGCCGCGCCAGCTTCTTGCGTGCCAGCGGCAGCGAGTGGCTGTTCTCCAGTTGCCGCGTCGCCAGGCGGAAGCGCAGGTTGAACAGCTCGCGCTGCGTCTCGTTGACCTGGTGGCTGATCTCCTCGTCGCTCAGCGCGCGGATGTCCTCGGCCAGTTTGTTCATCGTCTCGTCCTCATCAACCTCCGCGCGGCGCCCGGCTAGACGGCCTCGTGCTCGCGCTGCACCAGGCGCGTCTGGATCGGCAGCTTGTACGAGGCCAGGTTCAGCGCCTCTTTCGCCAGCTCATCGCCGACGCCGCCGATCTCGAACAGCATCCGCCCCGGCTTGACCACGGCGACCCAGTGGTCCGGCGCGCCCTTGCCCGAACCCATGCGCGTCTCGGCGGGCTTCGCCGTCACGGGCTTGTCGGGGAAGATGCGAATCCAGACCTTGCCACCGCGCTTGATGTGGTGCGTGATCGCGCGGCGGGCCGCCTCGATCTGGCGCGAGTCGATCCAGGCGCTCTGCGTCGCCTGCAGGCCGAACTCGCCGAACGAGACCTCGGTGCCGGCGTTGGCCGGGCCACGCCGGTGGCCGCGGTGCTGCTTGCGCCACTTCACCCGTTTTGGCTGGAGCATCGTCGTTCCTCGGTTGCCGGGGCGACACGACAGTCGCGCCGCCGCACGGCGGGTTCTCCGCGCCCGCTGCCGGACGCTGGTCTTGGCTTACTCGCCGGGCGGATTCTCGCGCTCGGCCTCCAGGCTCTCGTCGGAAGCCGTCGGCTTCTCCTCGGGCGTCGTTTCCGGCGGCGCCGGCTCGCCTGCGGCCGGCGGCGCGCCCTGCTGCTGCACGGCCTCGGCGGCCTGGCGCTGCAGGCGGGCCATCTCCTCCTGCATGCGCCGCATCTCTTCCTGCATGCGCTGCAGTTCCGCCATCGGGTCGGCGGCCGGGGCGGCGGGTGCGGCTGTCACCGCTTCGGCCGGCGCCGGCGCGGCGGCAGGAGCAGGCTCGGGCGCGGCCGCAACTGCAGGAACCGGCGGCTGCACAGCCGGTTCCTGCGCGGCGACGGTCGCTGCTGCCGGCGGCTCCGGCGCTACGGCCGCGGCGGGCACGGCGGCGGCTTCGGCCGCGGCCATCTCCTCGGCTTCGGGCCGTTGCTGCTTCGGCTCAGGCAGGATCTCGCCCTTGTAGATCCAGACCTTGACGCCGATGCGGCCGAACGTCGTGTGCGCCTCGGCCAGGCCGTAGTCGATATCCGCGCGCAGCGTGTGCAGCGGCACGCGGCCGTCCTTCTCCGTCTCGCGGCGCGACATCTCGGCGCCGCCCAGCCGCCCGGCGACGATGACCTTGATGCCCTTGGCGCCGCGCTGCATGGTGCGCTGCACCGCCTGCTTCATGGCGCGGCGGAAGGCGATGCGCCGCTGCAACTGATCGGCGATGCTGCGCGCCACGAGATAGGCGTCCAGCTCGGGTACGCGGATCTCCTGGATGTTGACGCGCACGCGGCGGCCGGTGAGCTTGTCCAGCGTCTGGCGCAGCTCCTCGACCTTGGCGCCCTGGCGGCCGATGACGATGCCCGGCTTCGCCGTATGGATCGTGATCGTCACCTGGTTGGCGCTGCGGTCGATGTCGACGCGCGAGATCGAGGCATCGGCGAGCTGCGTCATGATCTTGCGGCGCACGGCCAGGTCCTCGTGCAGCAGGCGTGTATAGCCGCGATCCGAGTACCACTTGCTCTGCCAGCCGTAGATCACGCCGACGCGAAAGCCCGTCGGATGGATTTTGTGGCCCATGCGCCTGACCTCTCCCCTTGCCCGCCTCGCGGCGCCTCCGCCTGCTACGCTTCGTCCACGATCACGGTGATGTGCGCCGTGCGCTTCAAGATCGGGCTGACGCGGCCGCGCGAGCGCGGCTTGAAGCGCTTGAGCGTCGCGCCCTCGCCGGCGTAGGCCTCGACCACGCGCAGCGTGTCGCGGTCCATCGAGTAGTTGTTCTCCGCGTTCGCCGCGGCCGACTGCAAGACCTTGTCCACGACCTTGGCGATCGGCTTGCCCGAGTAGCGCAACGTGGTGCTCGCCTCGTCGATACCCTTGCCCGGCAGCTCGTCGAGCAGCAGCCGCACTTTGCGCGCCGAGACGCGGATGTTTCGTGCCGTTGCCTGTACGCGCATCGTCTCTTCCTGCTCTTTGTGACTTCCGGGTGACTTCCGGGCCTAGCGCTTGCCGGCGACGCGCGTGGTGCGCTCCGACTTGGCCACGTGGCCGCGGAAGTGCCGCGTGGGCGCGAACTCGCCGAGCTTGTGCCCGACCATGTTCTCGGTGATGTAGATCGGCACGTGCTTCTGGCCGTTGTGGATCGCGATCGTGAGGCCCACCATCTGCGGCATCACGGTCGAAGCGCGCGACCAGGTCTTGATCACGCTCTTCTGGCCGCTGCGCGTGATCGCATCGACCTTCTTGATCAGGCTCTCGTGAACGTACGGCCCCTTCTTCGTCGATCGGGACACAGGCCAGCCTCCCGCCTACTTCGTGCGCCGCCGCACGATCAGCTTGTCCGTCTGCTTGTTATTGCGCGTGCGCAGACCCAGCGCCGGCTTGCCCCAGGGCGTCTTCGGCCCCGGCAAGCCCACCGGCGACTTGCCCTCGCCGCCGCCGTGCGGATGGTCGCGCGGGTTCATCGCCGAGCCGCGCACCTGCGGCCGCCGGCCGCGGTGCGCCGTGCGCCCCGCCTTGCCCAGCTTGAGAATGTTGTGCTCCGGGTTGCCCACGGAGCCGATCGTCGCCATGCACTCGGAGAGCACGCGGCGCATCTCGCCGGAAGGCAGGCGCACGGTGCTGTAGGTGCCCTCTTTCGCCATCAGCTGCGCCGAGGCGCCGGCCGAGCGCACGATCTGCCCGCCGCGGCCCAGGTTCAGCTCGATGTTGTGAATCACCGTGCCGGTGGGGATCAGGCGGAGCGGCAGCGCGTTGCCGACGCGGATCTCCGAGCCAGCGCCGGCCTGCACCGTGTCGCCGACCTTCAGCCCCTGGGGCGCGAGAATGTAGCGCTTCTCGCCGTCGCGGTACTGGATCAGGGCGATACGGGCCGAGCGGTTCGGGTCGTACTCCAGCGCGACGACTTTGCCGGGCACGCCCTGCTTGCTACGCTTGAAGTCGATCAGGCGCAGCAGCCGCTTGTGGCCGCCGCCGCGCTGGCGCACGGTGATCTTGCCCTGGTTGTTGCGCCCGGCCTTGCTCTTGAGGGCGACGGTCAGCGACTTTTCCGGCCGCTTCTTCGTCAGCTCCTCGAAGGTGTAGCCCGAAGCGCCGCGCCGCCCGGGCGAGGTGGGCTTGAACTGCTTGATCGGCATGCCTGATTCCTCAAGACGGGCACTACATGCCCATCGCAGCAACTCGGCTCATCAGCGCCCGCGTCGCCGGCGCCTAGACGCCGGAGTAGACCTCGATCTTCTCGCCCGGCATCAGCGTGACGATCGCCTTCTTCCAGGAGCGGCCCGTGCTGGACAGCCGCTTGCGCCCGCGCCGCTTCGTCTTGCCATGCACGTTCAGCGTGTTGACGTCCTTCACCTTGACGCCGAAGGCCAGCTCGACGGCCGCCTTGATCTGGATCTTGTTCGCGTCGCTGCGCACCTCGAACGGGTACTTGTTCTCGGTGCTGAGCATCGTGCCCTTCTCGGTGATCAGCGGGCGCACGAGCACCGCGTAGGGGTTGATCTCCTTCGCCATCAGACCGGTCCTCCAGCGGCCGCGGCGGGCGCCGGCCGGCGATGATTCGCCCGCTCGCCGCCCCACAGCGCCTCGATGCGCCGCACCGAGTCCACGGTCAGCACCACCCGCCGGTGGCGCAGGATCTCGTACGTGTTGATGCGGTCGGCGGGCAAGTGCATCGCGCCCTCGATGTTGCGCGTGCTCATCAGCACGTTGCGGTCGGCGTCGGCCGTCACCAGCAGCGCCGTGCGCGTCGCGCCGGCCGCCTTCAGCGGGCCGGCCACGGCGCGCGTCCTGGGGCCGTCGAGCTTCAGCGCCTCGAGCACGACGATCTCGCCGTCCTTCGCCTTAGCGGAGAGCGCGCTGCGCAGCGCCTGCCGGCGCATGCGCTTGGGCATCTCCCGGCTGAAGTCGCGCGGCCTGGGACCGAAGACAATGCCGCCGTGGCGATGGTGCGGGGCGCGGATGCTGCCCTGGCGGGCGCGGCCGAGCCCCTTCTGCTTGCGGATCTTGACCGTGCTGCCCTCGACCTCGCCGCGCGTCTTGGTGTTGGCGTTGCCCACGCGGCGGTTGGCGAGCTGCGCCAGCACGGCCTGGTGCATCAGCGGCAGGTTGGGCCGCACGCCGAAGACGGCGTCGTCCACCACGATCGAGGAGACGCGCTCGCCGGCGCCGTTGATCACATCGAGCTGCATCTCAGCTTCCCTGCGCTTTCTTCGCCCGCCGGATGCGCACGAGGCCGTTGCGCCCGCCGGGCACCGCGCCGGCAAGCATGAGGATGCCGCGCGCCGGGTTCGACTCCACCACCAGCAGATTGCGCACGGTCACCTGCTTGTCGCCCATGTGCCCGGCCATGCGCAGCCCCTTGAGCACGCGCCCCGGCGTCGTGGTCGAGCCGACGGAGCCGGGGGCGCGATGCCGGTCCGACTGGCCGTGCGTCTTGGGGCCGCCGTGGAAGCCGTGCCGCTTCACGCCGCCCTGGAAGCCCTTGCCCTTGGAGACGGCGATCACGTCCACGCGGTCGCCCGGCTTGAAGATGTCGGTCGCCACCCGCTGGCCGACCTGCCAGGCGTCGATGTCGTCGACCTTGAACTCGCGCAGGTGGCGGAACTGGCCGCCGCTCGCCTTGAGATGGCCGCGCAGCGGCTGGTTCAGCTTGCTGTCCTTGATCGCGCCGTAGCCGAGCTGCACGGCGTTGTAGCCGTCCGTCTCCAGTGTCTTCACCTGGGTGACGAGGCACGGTCCCGCCTCGATCACGCTCACGCCGCGCACTTCGCCGTTGTCGTCGAAGCGCTGCAACATGCCGAGCTTCTTGCCGAGCAAACCTTCGATCGCCATCGTGTTCCCGTCCTCATCCGCCGCGCCGCCGGCAATGCAGCCGCACAGCGAATGCGAGCGCTAAAGTTTGATCTCGATATCCACGCCGGCCGGCAGTTGCAGGCGCATCAGCGTATCGACCGTCTTGTTCGTCGGCTCGACGATGTCGATCAGCCGCTTGTGCGTGCGCATCTCGAACTGCTCGCGCGAATCCTTGTCGATGAACGGCCCGCGATTGACCGTGTACTTCTGAATGCGCGTGGGCAGCGGGATTGGCCCGGCCACCGCGGCGCCGGTGCGCTCCGCCGCCTCGACGATCTGCTGAGCAGACTGATCGAGGATGCGGTGGTCGAACGCCTTGAGGCGGATGCGGATCTTCTGCCGTGCCATCGTCTACTCCGCGACCTGGGTGATGACGCCGGCGCCGACGGTGCGGCCGCCCTCGCGGATGGCGAAGTGCAAGCCCTCTTCGATCGCCACCGGCTGAATCAGCTCCACCTGCATCTGGATGTTGTCGCCGGGCATCACCATCTCGATGCCCTCGGCGAAGCCGATGTTGCCGGTCACATCGGTGGTGCGGATGTAGAACTGCGGCCGGTAGCCCTTGAAGAAGGGCGTGTGCCGGCCGCCCTCCTCCTTGCTCAGGACATAGACCTCGGCGGCGAAGCGCGTGTGCGGGCGGATGGAGCCCGGCTTGGCCAGCACCTGCCCCCGCTCCACCTCGGTGCGCTCAATCCCCCGCAACAGGCAGCCGGCGTTGTCGCCCGCCTCCCCCTGGTCCAGCGTCTTCTTGAACATCTCCACGCCGGTGACGATGCTCTTGCGCGTCTCGTGCAAGCCCACGATCTCGATCTCGTCGCCGACTTTGACCAGCCCGCGCTCGATCCGCCCCGTGACCACGGTGCCGCGCCCCTTGATCCCGAACACGTCCTCCACCGGCATCAGGAACGGCTTGTCCGTGGGCCGCACCGGCGTGGGCACGTAGTCGTCCACCGCCGCCATCAGCGAAAGGATGCTGGCATACTCCGGGGCGCCGGGGTCCTGGCTCGTGCTCTCCAGCGCCGCCAGGGCGCTGCCGCGGATGATGGGCAACTCGTCGCCGGGGAAGCCGTTCTTACTCAAGAGCTCGCGCAGCTCCAGCTCCACCAGGTCCAAGAGCTCGGGGTCGTCCATCTGGTCGACCTTGTTCAGGTAGACGACGATGCTGGGGACTTCGACCTGCTTGGCCAACAAGATGTGCTCGCGCGTCTGCGGCATCGGCCCTTCCGGCGCCGCCACGACGAGGATGGCGCCGTCCATCTGCGCCGCACCGGTGATCATGTTCTTGATGTAGTCGGCGTGGCCGGGGCAGTCGACGTGGGCATAATGCCGCTTGTCCGTCTCGTACTCCACGTGGGCGATGGCGATGGTGATGCCGCGCGCCCGCTCCTCGGGCGCGTTGTCGATCGAGTCGAAGCTGCGGAACTGCGCCTCGCCTCGGAGCGCCAGCACCTTGGTGATCGCCGCCGTCAGCGTCGTCTTGCCGTGGTCCACATGCCCGATCGTGCCCACGTTCACATGCGGCTTCGTCCGCGCAAATTTCGCTTTCGCCATGACTTGAATGTCCTCCTCACCGAACGGCGGCATTCGGTGCCGATGCAGATAATGTCGCAGAGCATAGCGCCACGCCGGAACGCGCTGGAGCCCTCATCCAGATTCGAACTGGAGACCTCGTTCTTACCAAGAACGCGCTCTGCCGGCTGAGCTATGAGGGCGGTCGCGGGCGTCGAACAGCAGGTGTGAGGGTGCCGTGGGCGGTGCGGGCAGCGGCTGGCTCCCCGGTTCGCGCTGCGCCGCGGTGCTGCGGTTCGGAGCCCGAGAGGGGATTCGAACCCCTAACCTACCGATTACAAATCGGTTGCGCTGCCGTTGCGCCACCCGGGCCAGGACCTGAGCGGGTTCCGGCCGCCGGACCGCTCAAGTCTTCGCCGCGAGCGCCCGGCAGCGACCGCACCCTCGCAGCTTGCCCGTCGTCACGGATGCTTCGCCTCACGGCTTACACCATAAAAACAGGCAAGCTACCGCACACTGCTGCGCGCGCTTCGGCGGTAAGAGTATCAACGGCCCCGCCTTGAGTCAAGGAGACTTGCACTGAAAAGCACGGCCAACCACCCGTATAATCGCTCCGCGCCGTACGTTGACGAGCGGCGCCCCGGAGCTCGCGCATGCCTGACGCCTCCCTTGCCGGCGTGTTCGCCTCGACCCACCCGCTGGTGCGCGACAAGCTGACCACGCTGCGCCGCAAAGAGACCGAGCCGAAGCTGTTCCGCGAGTTGATCCGCGAGCTGTCCTGGCTCCTGGCCTACGAGGCGCTGGCCGACGCCCGCCTCCATGATGTGCGGATCGTCACGCCGATGCAGCCCGCCACCGGCCAGCAACTTGCCGATCGCATCGGCCTCGTGCCCATCCTGCGCGCCGGCATCAGCATGGCCGACGGCGTGCTGCAGATGGTGCCGCTGGCGCAGGTCTGGCACCTGGGTATGTACCGTGACCATGCGACGTTGCAGCCCGTGGCGTACTACAACCGGCTGCCGCGCCCGCCGCAGTTCGACCTGGCGCTGGTGCTGGATCCGATGCTGGCCACCGGCGGCTCGGCCGTGGCGGCGATCGGCGTGCTGCGCGAGGCGGGCATCGCGCGGATCAAGTTCATCGGCCTGATCGCCGCGCCCGAAGGCGTGGCCGCGGTGCAGCGCGCCTTTCCCGACGTGCCCATCCACCTGGCCGCGATCGACGACCGCCTCGATGAGCACAGCTATATCCTGCCCGGCCTGGGCGACGCCGGCGACCGCCAGTTCTTCACCGTGTAGGGGATAGGGAGGAATAGGGAATGGAAGACCGGGCGTTCCACGCCCGGAACGGTTCGCCCGACGCCATCCGAGCCCGGCAGTACCGGATCGTCCCTCTCCTGGGAATGGGAGAGGGGTACGTGAAGTGACGTGAGGGCCGGGCGCGGCGCTTACTCCTCCCGCGGCAGGCGCACGGTGAAGGTCGAGCCTTCACCTTCGCGGCTCTCCACCTCGATCGTGCCGCCGTGCAGCTCCACGATCTGCTTCGCGCCGGCGAGGCCGATGCCGGCGCCAGCGACATGGCCGCTGACGTTGCTGCCACGGTAGAAGCGGTCGAACACGTGCGGGAGTTCGGCCCGCGGGATGCCGGCGCCCTGATCGCTCACCCGCAGCACCGCCCAGCCGGCTCCCTGACGATCCTCCGTGCCGACGCTCACGCCGATCGTGCCGCCGTCCGGACTGTATTTGACCGCGTTGCTGAGCATATTGGTGATCACGCGTTCGATCCGCGGCCGGTCCCACCGTCCGACGACCGCATCCGTCTGCGCCGCGACGGTGAGCGTATGACGGCGTGCCGTCTGCTGGATCTCGGCCACGCAATGCCGCGCCGCCACCACGAGGTCGAAGGTCGAGCGATCCAGCTCGGGCGGCTGCCCGCTCTGCAGCCGCGCGAGATCCACCAACTCGGATACCATCGCCAGCATGCGCGCCCCGGCGCCCGCGATGATGCCCAGGCCTTGCCGCAGCGGGCCGCTCTCCACCGTATCGGCGCTCTGCGCCCGGCGTTCGAGCAGTTGCACCACGCCGGTGATGCTCGTCAGCGGCGACTTCAGATCGTGAGTGATCGCGGCGATGAAGGCGTCGCGCTCGCCGAGGGCAGCCTTCGTTTCACGGAGCAGCCGGGCATTCGCTTCGGCAAGCCGCTCGGTCTCCTGGCGCGCCCGCACTTGCTGCGTCACTTCTACGGCGTGGACGAAGATGCCGTCGACGCGGCCATCCTCGCCGTGGGTGGGCTGATAGATGAAGTCGAAGTACGCCTGCTCCAGGGCGCCGGTGCCGTTGCGGTCGAGCAGCACGAGTTGCTCGGCGCCGTAGGCCGGCTGGCCGCTGGCGAAGACCCGGTCCAGCAGTTTCAGGAAGCCCTGTGCGGCGATCTCGGGCAAGGCCTCGCGCACGCTGAGGCCGATGGGGTTGCGCTTGCCGACGACCTGCCAGTAGCGCGGGTTGGCGAAGACGAAACGGTGCTCTGGCCCCTGCAGGAGGCAGATGATCGCCGGCGCCTCGATGAAGAGGTCGAACAGCCGTTGACGCTCGCCTTCGGCAGCCTCGCGCGCCTGCTCGGCTTCGCGCCGCAGCGCCTGCTCGCGTCGCGCCGCCTCCGCCCGCAGCCGCGCCAGTTCGAGGTGCGCGCTCACGCGCGCCAGCAGCTCGCGTGCGGAGAACGGCTTGACCAGATAGTCATCGGCGCCGGCCCGAAGACCCTCGACGCTGGCCTCTTCGCCGGCCCGCGCCGAGAGCAGCAGCACCGGCGCCTGCCGCGTCGCCTCATCCGTGCGCAGCGCGCGCAGCAGAGCGAAGCCGTCCATGCCCGGCATCATCACGTCGGCCAGCACCAGATCCGGGGTCTGCCGCCGCGCGGCGGCGAGCGCGGCCGCGCCGTCGGCCACGGCCTCCACGCGCCAGCGCCGGCCGAGCAGGCGCTGCAGATAGGCGCGCATGTCGGCGTTGTCGTCGGCGATCAAGATTCGCGCCGCGTGCACGGCTGGGACGGCGGGAGGCGCCGCCTGCCAGGGCAGGCTCTCGCTTTCCGGCGCCGGCGCCGGGTTCGAGTCGGTGTCGTCCGGCAGCCAGCGCAGCGCCTCCTCCACGAAGGGCGCGGCGCCGATCGCGGTCGAGGCCGCGCCGCGCGGCGCCTCGATGCGATCGGATGGGAGGTGGGCGCTGCCGGCCGGCACCGAGATTCTGAACGCCGTCCCCTTGCCCGGCGTGCTCTCCACCGTGACCGTGCCGCCGTGCAACCGTACCAGCTCCTGCACCAGCGCCAGGCCGATGCCCGTGCCCTCTGCACTGCGGCCGCGCGTGCCCTGTATGCGGTGGAAGCGCTCGAACAGACGGGGCAGTTCGTCGGCGGGGATGCCGACGCCGGTGTCGCGCACCGTCAGCGTCGCGTGGTCGCCCTGCCAGGCCAGGCGCACGTCGATCTCGCCCGCAAACGTGAACTTCAGCGCGTTGGATAGCAGATTGAGGACGATCTTCTCCCACAGCTCGCGGTCGACGTAAACCGGCTGCGGCAGCGGCGGGCAATCGATGTTCAGCCGCAGCCCCGCGCGCTCCACCGCCGAGCGAAAGACGCTGGCCAGGTCTGCGCTGAGCGCCGCGAGGTCGGTGGGCTCAAACACCGCCTGCATGCGCCCCGCCTCGATGCGCGAGAAGTCCAGCAGCGTGTTCACCAGCCGCAGCAGCCGGCCGGCATTACGCTGTGCCAGGAGAAGCTGCTCACGCGCCGCGGACGGCAGCTCACCCGCCGTTCCCGCCAGCAGATCCTGCAGCGGACCCAGCAGCAGGGTGAGCGGCGTGCGGAACTCGTGGCTGACGTTGGAGAAGAAGACCGTCTTGGCGCGGTCCAGCTCGGCCAGCGCCTCGGCGCGTCCCCGTTCCTCTTCGTAGGCGCGGGCGTTGGCGATGGCGCTGGTAATCTGTCCCGCCAGCAGGTCCATGAAGTCGCGGTAGGGCTGATCGAGCGCCAGGCGCGGGCTGACGCCCGCCACCACCACCCCAACCGCCCGGCCCTGGCCCGGCCGCGCCAGGGGCAGGAGCACCGCGCTCTGCGGCGCGGCCGTCCACGGCGGCGCATCCCAGGGCGGAGCCGCAGCGACCGGCAGCACGCCGAAGCGCCTGGCGAGATCGAGCAGGGTGATCGTCTGGCCGCTCTCAACCACGCTGCCGAGTGGCCAGCAGCCGTTGGAGGCTTGATCGACCGTTGCGGCGAGCGAGGCGGTCTCCGGCGATGCGGGCAGGCCCGCGGGCAGCCCCGAAACGCCCGCCAGCCGGGCGTTCCTCCCTTCGGCGTCCAGCAGGTACAGCAGCGCAAACGGCAGATCGGCCTGCGCCGTCGCCAGCGTGGCGGCCGCGATGCGGCAAGCCTCTTCCGCCGTGCGTGCCTCGGCCGTGCCCGCCGCCAGGTCGCGCAGGATGCCGAGGCGCCGCTCGCCGAGCACCTGCGTGGTCATCTCCTGGCAGGTCACCAGCACGCCGGCGACGCTGCCCGTCTCGTCGCGAATCGGACTGTAGGAGTGGTCGAAGTGGGTCTCCTCCAAGAAGCCGAAGCGGTCCAGGGGCACCAGCAGGTTCCCGTTTGACACGGCCACACCGGAGTCCATCACGCCGTGCATCAGCGGACCGATCAAGCCGTAGGCCTCGGGCCAGGTCTCGGCAGCGGGCGCACCCAGGGCCGAGGGGTGCTTCGAGGCGCCAAGGATCGGGCGAAGGGCGTCGTTGTAGAACTGGATCAGATCCTGGCCCCACGCCACCATCATCGGGTAGCGCGATTCCAGGATCAGGGTGACGGCGCTGCGCAGGCTCTGCGGCCACTGCTCGCGCGGGCCGAGCGGCGTTGCCGCCCAGTCCATCGCCTCCATCAGCGTGGCCACCGCGGCCTCGCCGGGGACGCTGGACAGAGCCGCCGTTTCACCGGGTGGCGGCATAGGAGACGGCTTTCTTCATACGTGCGCTTGCTTGATTCAACACTATACCGTGGCGGCGGCGGCGCGGCACAGGCCGTTGTGCGGGCGCGCCAACGCCAACCCGCACCGCGGCGCTTACGGCGCGAAGATCCGGCGACAGGGTAGAGACCGCTTCACAATAGTGTCGAGAATCCCAGGCGTTCAGGTATGCGGATGCCAAGCAACCAGCGGCGGCGCCTGCGGACGGCTCAAGCCGGCCACGTCGCTCGCTGATCCCGCCGGCTCACGCCGCCTTGCGCAGCACGTAGCGGTGGTTGGTCACGGTCACGCGGCTCTGGCCCAAAAACGCCAGCTTGAGGCGCGAGCCGGTGAGGTGGTGCAGCCCGCGCGCCGCCAGCCACGTCCACAACGAGCCGCCGCTGGACCACTCGGGAATCAGCACGTCCACGCGGATCTCGGGATCGGCCGCCAGCACGCCGCGCACGTAGCTCACCAGGTCGCCGACCACATCGCCACCGCCGAAGGCGCTCGGCAGCACGACCAGCGGCACGCCGCGCTCTTCCAGATGCTGTTCTTCCCATTGATGCGCCAGATCGGCCGCGTCGTGCTCGTTCGTCTCCACGTGGATCGCCTGGCGCACCAGGCCCGACCCGCCCGCCTGCAGCACATCGCGCAACGCCGGCAGCGTGTGGCGCGAGAGGTCGTTCACTGCCAGCAGCATCAGCTTGCGCGAGGGGAGGTTCAGGAATTTGTCCGCCTCTTCGGGGGCCACCGCCAGTTCGTCTTTCACCGCTTTGTAGTGGTGATGGATGCGGAAGAAGATGAAGGTGAGCACCGGCACGAGCACGATCACGATCCAGGCGCCCTCGCTGAACTTGGCGAAGCCGAAGATCACCGTCACCGTCGCGGTCATGGCGCAGCCGAAGCCGTTGAGCGCCTGCTTCAGCCGCCAGTGGCGGTCGTGGCGCAGCGTCGTCACCAGTACGCCCTCGGGCGAGTAGCTGGGGACCTCCTCGCCCGGCCGCAGCTTCGCCGTCTTCTCCCAGCGCACGACCATGCCCGCCTGGCTGATCGTGAAGGAGAGAAACACGCCGATCGCGTAGAGCGGGATCAGCAGGTCGACGTCGGCGTGAAAGACCGCAATCAGCAGGCCCGAGGCGAGCGAAAGCACACTGATGCCGATGCCGTACACCAGCCGGTTGTCGCGGTCGGTGAGCCAGCGCGGCAGGAAGCCGTCGCCCGCGTGCAGCGCCGCCAGCCGGGGGAAATCGGCGAACGAGGTGTTCGCCGCCATCACGAGAATGGCCGCGGTGCCGAAGATCACCGCCACGTAGAGGGGCGAGGTGGAACTGAACACGGTGCGGCCGAGCTGCGAGATCACCGTCTCGCTCGTGCTGGCCTGCGCGTGCGTCGCCAGCGCCAGCTTTGTGATGCCCAGGAACATCACGCCGAGCAGCGCGCACATCCAGGCCATCGTCGTGGCGGCATTGCGCGACTTCGGCTCTTTGAACGCCGTGATGCCGTTGCTGATCGCCTCGACGCCGGTCACGGCCGCGCTGCCGCTGGCGAAGGCGCGCAGCAGCAGGAAGAGCGTCAGGCTGCGGTCGGCCTTCACGATGCCGGAGACGGTGCCGGGATCGACGCTGTGCAGAGTGCCCGTCAGGTACTTGACGAAGCCGGCGCCCAGCATGGCGAACATGCTGGCGAGAAAGAAATAGGTCGGCACGGCGAAGGCGCGGCCCGATTCCTTCACACCGCGCTTGTTCATGTACCACATGAAGCACAGCACGACGAGTGAGACAACGGTGCGCGCCGGCGCGTCCCAGGCCGGCGCACCGGGGAAGAACTGGTGCACGCCGCTGGCGAAGTTCGCCACACCGGCGGCGACGCTGACTGAGACGGTCAGCACGTAGTCGATCAGCAGAGCGCAGCCGGCCACCTGGGCGATCCCTTCGCCCAGGTTGTCGCGGGCGACGATGTAGGCGCCGCCGCCGTTGGGATAGGCGAAGATCGTCTGCCGGTAGCTGAACAGCAGCACGACCAGCAGCACGGTGATGATGCCGGCGATCCAGATGCTGTCCGAGAAGTAGGCGACGCCGGCCAGAGCCAGCACCTTCAGGATCTCCTCCGTGGCGTAGGCGACGGAGGAGAGCGCGTCGCTGGCGAAGACCGGCAGCGCGTACTTCTTGGCGAGCACCTGGTGCGGCAGATCGGCGCGGCGCAGCGGTCGGCCGAAGGGATGGCGGAAGGGGCGACGCATGAGGCGCACGCTCATCTGCCGGTTCTCCGGTCGATCAGCACTTCGCAGGGGGCGCGGCGCAGCACCTCTTCTGCCGTCTTACTAATGCGGTCTTCTTCGCCCAGCGCCAGGTCGGAGAGCGCCATCACGATCAGGTCGGCCCGCTCTTCGCCGGCGAGACGCACGATGCTGCCCGCCGCCGAGCGCTCCTGCAAGAGGCGGGTGCGGCAGGGCAGGCCGTGCTCGGCGGCGATCACCTGGCCCAGCGTCAGCGCCCGCTCGCCGCGGCGCGTGGCCTCGGGCAGGTGGTGGTCGAGCGGCAGGACATGCGGCACGCCGACGACGTGCACGAGCACGATCTCGGCCTTCTGCGCCTCGCCCAGGCGGCAGGCCAGCTCGACCGCGCGGCCGGAAGCCACGTTCGGTTCAACCGGCACAATGATGCGGCGCAAGGCGCCCACGGAGCGGCGGCTGTCGCTCAGCGTGTCGCTGAGCACGACGGGCAAGCGGCTGCCCAGCGGACCAAGCTCGGCGCCGACGACCGTGAGGAAGGCGTGCATGGCGCCGAGTGTCTCGCCCGCGTTCTCGGGCCGTACCAGGCGGGCGCCGGGCAGCAGGGCCGCGCTCGCCTCGGCCCAACGTTGCATCGCCGGCCGTCGCTTCGGTGCGATGACCAGTGCCGGCGCCTTCAGGCCCGGCAACAGCTCGGCCAAACCGGCGGCGCGGAAGAGCGCCTCCTGCGCGGCGAGCGCCGCCGGCGTGACCGTGGGCTGCCACTCGTGCGTCAGCTCGGCCGCGTCGTGTTCATTGATGCCGAGCGCGGCCATCACCGCCAGCGGATCGCCGAGCGGCGCCTCGGCGCCGCGCGCGAACCAGGCGTTGAGGTCGTCGACGCACACCGCGGAGGTGTCGCCCGGCTCACCGGCGAAGGCGAGCGGCACGCGGTTGAAGATCAGGCCGAGCACGCGGCCGGGCTGCTGCGCCGCGGCGTGCGCGATCGTGTGCCCCGCGTCGAACACGCCGTAGAGCACGGCGCGCTCCACGCCCGCGGCGTCGGCCACGGCCCACAGGTCACTCGCACGGCGCTCCCAGCTCTGCGGAGCGTCGTCGGGCGAGCCACCCGCGCCGCGCTGGTCGTAGAGCAGGAGCTGGTGCCCGGCGCCGGCTGCGTTGAGAAAGGCCCGCTGGCCGAACGCGCGTTCGAGACCGGCGAGCGTTGTGCCCTGGCTCAAGGGGCTGATCATCGCGATGCCGTGGCCGCTGCGCTCGGCGAGGCGCAAGGAGACGCCGTCAGCCCCGGCAGCGGCGCGATAGCGGAAGGCCGCAAACCCCGGATAGACGGGGGCATCGAACGCATCGAGCGTGGCGGTCTGTGCTTCGGCCACCGTTGAGGGGTGAACGTCGATCGCGGCCATCAGTTCGGCGCCTCCGTCGGTGCCGGCGCAGGTATCGACCCATTGGCCTGCACCGCGGGCGAACCCACGCCGGGCTGGCGGCGGATGTACCAGCCGCTGCGCCGTCCGGCCACCAGCTCGCCGCCGCAACGTGGCGACCTCGCGAACGGCTCCGGCCGCCATGCCTGGTTTGTCCGTGGGCTGTCCTCAAAAGCGCCGCAACGTGGCGACCTCGCGAACGGCTCCGGCCGCGCCGCCGGCCGGGCCAACCCCTTCGACGTCATCTCCGCGCCTCCCGCCAGTCCCGGACGCTCCGATCGCACGGCCGCACGGCCACAGGGCCGCCGGTCCCAGCTCACGCTAGCCGCGCGGGCGCAAAGGCACGGCAAGGATTGTGACGAGACGCATAAAGAAGCTGCAAAGGTTTGCTGGAGCGTAGGATTCACCGTCAATGACTGCACCGCAGCGCCGAGGCGCATCAAGAAGCTGCAAACGTTTGGTGGCGCGGGTAACGGCGCTCGGCGACGGACCATGCGGGCGGCGATCTCAGTCGGCGGTTCGCCCCATGAGACGCTGGACAGCTGTGCCTTCGGGGCCGTCCTCGAGCCGCCGCCGGATGCGCTCGGCGCAGGCTTCCGGGCTGAGGAGCGAGGTGTCGACTTCGAGATCGTAGATGCCGGGCCGGTGGGCTTCGCCCTGCCAGAGGCGCACCGGTGCGGGAACAGGATCGTCTGCCGTGCCGGCGAGGCAGGCGCCTTCCCGTCCCTGTTGGCCGGCGATGCGGGCACCCTACCGCCGCCAGGAGACAACCTGCAGATCGGTCTGAGGAAAGTCCTTGACGTTGCCGGTCACGAGCACCGCGTCGAACTCGCGCGCGACGGCCGCGATCGGCGCATCAGTGCTCGAAAGGCGGATACCGCGGCGAGCGAACGCACATCGATCGGCAGCGGCGTGCTGCGCGGCTTCGAGCGAGATCGGCCAGAATTGCAAACGTTGCAGCAGCCCTTCCCAGACAAGCCGATCGGCGGACAGAAGGCCAGCTTCAAATTCGCACACGATCACCGGGCAGACACCGAGCTCATCGCCGGCCGAGATGGCCCGGCGGAGCCGCTGCGGCGCGGCCCCTGCTCCTTTTGCGAGGTCGATGATGGTTGTCGTATCCAGCAGGTAGCGCTTCACTCCGGCCCCCGCTTCTCCCGCCAGCGCTGGTCATCGAGGGCGTGCGAGGCACCGACCCAGGCACTCGTCTCCTTCGGCGTGTTCCAACCGGGCGTGTCAACGTCTTTCGGCGTGTCAACGTCTTTCAATGAGCCGGCAAACGCATCGGCGGCTTCGAGCAGGTTCAGCCGCCGCAGCCACTCGGTCATCACCTCAGCGATGAGCTCGCTGCGCTGCTGGGCGCCGGCGCGTGCGTCGATCTGATCGACGAGATCCTTCGGCAACACGACATGCGTGCGCACCATCTCGGCGTTCGCGTTTGCGGCTATGACGCCGTCTCCCTGCGGGACAAGGCTGGGATGCTTGTGGGACCAGCCAGAGAGACCTCGCGCTACCCCGTCTCCTGCGTCTGAAAGCGGTAGCCGACGCCCGGCTCGGTGAGGAGGTAGCGCGGGCGCGACGGGTCCGGCTCGATCTTGCGGCGCAGTTGCGGCACGTACACGCGCAGGTACTGGCTCTCGCCGGCGTACTCGGGACCCCAGACGGCGCGCAGGATCATGCCGTGCGTGAGGGCGCGGTCGGCGTTCTGCACCAGGAACTTGAGCAGGTCGTACTCCGTTGGCGTCAGGTGGATCTCCTCGTCGTCGCGCCAGACGCGCCGCTGCGCGAAGTCGACGCGCAGGGCGCCGGTGCCGAACACGGCGTCTGCACGGCCGACGCCGCCCACGGCATGGCGCAGCGCCACGCGGATGCGCGCCAGCAACTCTTCCATGCCGAACGGCTTGGTCAGGTAGTCATCCGCGCCCAGATCGAGCGCCGCGACCTTGTCGCGCTCTTCCCCCCGCGCCGAGAGCACAATGATCGGCACCGCGCTGCGTTCGCGCACGCGGCGGCAGACCTCCAGCCCGCTCGTACCCGGCATCACCACGTCGAGCACGATCACGTCCGGCAGCCGCCGATCGAGCGCGGCCAGCGCCTCTTCGCCGCTGGCCGCCGCCGTCACGTCGTAGCCCCGCTCGCCCAGCGCCGTGCGTAGCAGGCGGAGCACCCGAGGCTCGTCGTCGACCACCAGCACACGGGCGCCGCTCATGGCCCCGGCTCCTCAGGCCGCGGAGCCAGCGATCGGAAGTCGGAAGCCCGGTCCTCGGCCACCGCTGTTGCCGTGCGAGGAGGCGTTTGATCGCCGCTTGAGGCGGCCTCGGTGGGTTGATCGTTCGGGCCGGTCTTGGCCCAGGCGAAGACGGTAAACGGATCGCCGATCGCGGTGCGGGGCAGACAGAACGTCAGCGCTGCGCCGCTCGGCGCTTCTTCCACGAAGATCCGGCCGCCGTGCGCGGCGACGATGCCGCGGCAGATCGCCAGTCCCAGGCCGCTGCCGCCCCCTCCAGCTTCCTTCGCGCCGCGGTAGAACGGCGCGAAGACGCGCTCACGCTCGGCCGGCGGGATGCCCGACCCCTGATCGCATACCGTCACGCGCACCTCGGTCGGGCAGGCCGCCACGGCGACACTCACCGGCGAGGTGGGCGGCGAATGTTTCAGCGCATTCTCCAGCAGGTTCGAAACGACGCGATCGATCAGCACGTAGTCGAAGCGCAGGAAGGGCAGCGGCCGGTCGATCTGCACCGCGATCGTGCGCCCCGGCTCGGTTCGCTCGGCACTGAACGCGGCCGCGCGCAGCAACTCCTCCAGGTCGTTCCAGTCGAGGTCGAGTCGCAATGTCCCTGCTTCGATGCGTGAGAGATCGAGCAGGTTCGTCACCAGCCGGGTGAGCCGGTCGGCCTCCGTCTCGATCGCCCCCAGAAACTCGGCGCGCGCCGCCGCGCTCCACTTCACGTCGCCCGCGCGCAGGTTGGCCGCGGCAGTCTTGATCGCGGTGAGCGGTGTGCGCAGATCGTGGGAGACTGAGGAGAGCAGGGCCGAACGCAGGCGGTCGGTCTCTTGCAGCAACACCGCCTGCTCAGCGGCCTGGGCGAGCGCGGCGCGGTGCAGGGCGGCCGCTGCCTCATCGGCAAAGGACTCCAGCAGCGACTCCTGTGCCTCCGAGAGCGGGTGCTCACCGAGCTGCAGGCGAAGTACGCCGATCGCCTCTCCCTCCACACCCAGAGGCAGCAGCAGCACACCAGGTAATCGTTCGATACGATGCGCCTGGCCACGTGCGGCCGGCGCAGCGGTCAGTCGCACCGCCGCGCCCCGCTCGGCTGGATCGAGGGCCGCGACGCCGGTGCCCGCATGCGCCACGCACTGCAGCGCGGTGGCGTACTCGAAGAGCGTGCATGCCGCCACCGCGAACTCGCGCACCACCAGGTCGCAGATCGTCGCCGGAATGGCCTCCAGCGGCCGGTCGCGCGTGGTGCGATTGAGCGCCAGCAGAACGCGCGTGTCATGTGCCCGGTGCCGTGCCTCAAGCGCGGCCTGCCGGCGCTGGGCCAGCAACGCGGCCGTGATCGCGGCCACAACCAGGAACAGCGCCAGCGCCAGCACATGCGCCGGCTGCTGCACCGTGAAGCGGTAGAGCGGCGGCACGAAGAAGAAGTTGAAGGCGAGATTACTGAGTACGGCGGTGTAGAGCCCGGCCACCCAGCCCCAGGCCGCCGCGGCCGCCACGGAAACCAACAAGAGCGCCAACGCGACGTTGATCAGTCCGAGGTCAAGCCGCAACGGCAGCAGCGCCGCGACCACGAGGGCGAGCGCCAGCGTGCTGGCCGCGCACTGCCACAGCCAGCGCCACCACCGCCCGCCGCGGCGACGCCCGATCGTCATGCACATAGCGTACCGCGTGGAGCCGTTTCCCGAGCGTGCTATCCATGCCGGCGACCCGTCGCTGCCGGCACGGACCGGCCCGGCGCGGACGCGCGAGCGATCACCCCTGTCGCCCTGCCGGTAGACGCGGTACGCTGCGCAACATGGGAACGTTAGACGGCAAAGTCGCGGTGATCACGGGCGGAGCGTCGGGCATCGGCGCGGCGACGGTGCGGCGCTTCGTGCAGGAGGGGGCGCGGGTCGTCTTCGGCGATCTGCAGGAAGAGAAGGGCGCGGCGCTCGCCGCCGCGCTAGGAAGCAGTTGCCGTTTCCTGCGCACGGACGTGACGCAGTCCGAAGATGTGCGGGCGCTTGTGCACACGGCGGTCGTGGCGTTCGGCAAGCTCGACGCGATCTACAACAACGCCGGCATCGGCGGCGGCGAGGGGCCGATCACCGACTGCGCCGAGGAGCAGTTCGACCGCATCATCGCCGTCGACCTGAAGGCGGTCTGGCTGGGCATGAAGCACGCCCTGCCGTACCTGATTCAGAACGGCGGCGGCGCAATCGTGTGCACGGCCTCCGTCTCCGGCCTGATGGGCATGCCCGGCCAGGGCGCCTACGGCGCGGCCAAAGGCGGCGTGATCCAGCTCACGCGCGTTTGCGCGATCGAGAACGCGCAGCACTTCGTGCGGGCCAACTGCATCTGCCCCGGCGGCACGTTGACGCCGATCATCTACGCCAACCCCTTCCGCGCGCACGAACTGGACCCGGAGGTGGTGCGCGGGCAACTCGCGCGGACGCAGCCGATCCCGCGCGCCGGCCTGCCGGAGGACATCGCCGCCGCGGCGCTTTGGCTGGTGAGCGACGATTCGAGCTTCGTCACCGGCCAGGCGATCGTGGTGGACGGCGGCTGGACCGCCTCGGCGCGACCCCAGGCGCGGACGTAACGCGGCGCTGCTGCGCGACTCGATCCGGCTCGTTCGTAGCTACGTGAGTCGATCGATCGGGCGTGAGCTGTCTCGCTCAGGCGCTGCGCCTGCGACGCTGCGGGCGCGCCGCCGCCCAGCGCTCGAGCTCCTGGCGGTAGACGCGGCGCGCACGGCGATGGCCGGCGCCGTTCTCCGTTGGGGTCTCAACCCATGCCAATTCGCCATCACGCATTGCAGCAGTGATTGCGGTCGAGCCGACGCCCGCCAGACTGGCAGCCTCAGCGACCGAGAGCGTGGCCTTCGCCATCGCTGCAGCCTGCCGCAGCTCTGGATTCAGGTGCGCGTATTCCTGCAACTCGTCACGATGCGTCTCGTCGAGATGATAACTGAGCGCTTCGGCCATGTTCTTCAGGGTCTCGTCGCGATCGCGGCCGGTGGTCACGCAACCCGGGATACTTGGGGCGAATGCGCTCCAATTCGTCTCGCCCTCCTCGAGAATCACCGGGACTTGCACCGACACGGTGGCAGCATGTACGCGGTACATCCGCTCCTCTCTCCTCTCAAAGTTCGGCCTGCCGCCTGATCGCGTTCCCTGTGCCGGTCTCCAAATCGTCGTTGGGATGTCCTGGAACGATCACCATCCCTGGACGGTCTGGATGCCGAAACTTGCGATGGCTTCCTTTGCCCTGACCGTGAACCTGACGCCAGCCACCGGCCTCCAGCAGCTTGATCACACCGCGAACCTTCACCAGCCCTCCAGAGCCGCGGCGCCGAACCGCGAATGGGCTCCGCGGCGCCTCGCCCGGCGCGTCTGGCAAACTGGCAGTGCCGCAGCGTACGCCAGCAGGATCGCCATCGGCTGCGCGGCCCGCGGCAAGGCCGCTCGAAGTCTAGCGCGATCCTCGCCTGCCCGACAGAATCGCCGCGGAATCTCGTCGACCGGCGTGCATGCGGCCGCGTAGCGCAAGCAGGTCCGGCAGCAGGTCGAGCCCGTCCTTAGCGGCCTTGAGCGGATACCTCGCCAGGTGATGGTGGGTCTTCCGCGTTTTTGGCGATGGCGGTCCCGGATGGGCGCGATGCCCCGAGCCGACGCCGCTCCGTGACGTGTTCGGGGTGCGCTGCACGCCGCAGTCGGGCGCACACCGACCGCCAGTGGGAGCCGCCAAGGCCAGTTCACCAAAATGGAGGAAGACCCGTGATGGTATCCACCGGCGGGCACTTCGCCTGACCGATGACCGCCTGTAGTGAGCGGGGCGGGTGGCCTCCATCCCAGCTTCCGGCCGCCGAGTCGGCTGGCGACATAGCGGTTTGGCCGCCCTAGACATCCAGTCCGTAGCGATCGCGTGCTGCCCGAAGCTGGTTGAGCCCCTCGCTTGCCCAGTAGCGCCCGTTGGGGAGCTGGTCGTCTCGTTGCCAGCGCCACGTCGTGATCATCGCCCATATGAGGATGCGGCACTGGTCAAGTACGCCTTGGTCAGCCCCCGGATAGTGCTCGCAAACTTCTTCGGTAGCCAACATGCGCCCGTCTTCGCTCGGGAGGAGGCCATGGGCGATGTCGAACTCGACTGGCCCACGACAGCACGTCTCGAAGTCCACGATAAGCAGCCCTTGTCGTGTCCGAAGCAAGTTGCCCAAATGCGGTTCTCCGTGCAATAGCTGTTCGCCGGTGCCGCGTCCGATGATTCCGGTACTCAGGCGACGCAGGGTGTTGCCGAGGAGTTCCCGGTCG
The DNA here is from genome assembly GCA_035310145.1 of Dehalococcoidia bacterium. Classification (NCBI taxonomy): domain Bacteria; kingdom Bacillati; phylum Chloroflexota; class Dehalococcoidia; species Dehalococcoidia bacterium. Next base: position 54,685 of record DATGEL010000042.1, on the reverse strand, counting down.
GCGCCAAGAAGCCCTGGGGTCTGCTCTCGGTCAGCGACCAGCCTCTCTGCTTCGGCGACTCGGTCGGTGAAATGCGGTGCGCTCACTTCGATCTGGCGCAGGCCGGCATGGAGCCAGCCGAGTGCCTGCGCGTACTCGGCCGGTGCGATGTCTGAGGACGCCGCCGGCTCGTAGTAGGTCCACAGCGTGATAGCGAAGCCGTCACGCACATAGACACGCGGCGCCACCCGAGGCTCAAGCTCAGCCACCGGGCTACCGGTTTCGGCGAGACGGCGAGCTACCTCGACTTCGAGGTCGTCGGCGGTCTGATGCGAGAGCGGCGCGACCCGAGCGAGAACGTTGCAAGGGATCAGGCGCACGGCGATGCGGTTCGAGTTGTGCACAACGACCGCACCCTCGACTTGAAGGCCCAAGGCGGAAGCCGCCGACCTCCCGGCTGTAACCGCGCGCTGGACTTCTGATGGTTCCATCGCCATCCTCCGGTCCTGCCAGCACGTACAGCCAGCGCTGACCAGCTTTGCGAGCACGGGGCGTAGCCGGTAGGGTGCTGCGACTAGCTAAGCCGCGGCTGGAGCAAGTCACGCGAGCCTGGATAGGCGGCATGATTGACATCGTCACCGACTACGACGCGCTGGCGCTGCTCCCAGCGTGACCCTAGCCTCGCCGGAGCTGGAAGGCCCGTTGAAACGCCGGCTACCGCATTTGGCAGCTCAGGGGCCTATCGGTCAACCGAACCACCCGCCGGTGGATACCATCACGGCTCTTCCGCGGTTTTGGTGACGAGGGGTCGGAAGTGGGAGCGATGGCCCTGCCATCGGCAAGTGCGCCGCTCAATGGGTAGCTTCGGCGAGCCAGCCCGACCGGATTGAGACGCTCGGGTGGGAGTCGGGGCATTGGCTTCACCAAATGTGAGGGTGAGCCAGGATGATTTTGCGAGGTGTCTTGAGCGCTTCGATCTTGTTCCTGCGGCTCTGAATGCATGCGCTCCTGCGGAGGCGGTTCAGCGGGAGCCTCCGCGGCCGCGAGTTCCGGCCAATGCCGACGGGATGACGGCGGGAGGACGATGTAGTCGCGCCCGTCCTCCAGCGGGTTGCGCTTGAGTTGCGGCCGGTTGGGCGAAGGTTCCGCCCGGCACCGTTCGCCGGCTCGTGCCACCTCAGCCGCCACGGGCGCGAGCGGCTTCGCCTACATCGCCGGGCCGCGTCGCACGTGGGTCGAAGGCGCCGTCCAGGGGTGCGAGCGCATCCAGCGTGGCGGCGAACCGAATCCTGCCGAGGCCGCGACGGATGGCAGCCTCGTCGGGCGCATCGGTGAGGCACCACAGCAGACCGCCGCTCAGGCTGTAGAAGCAGCGCTGGACGTGCACGTCGCCGCGGCTCAGCCGGCGCATCGTGTAGACGATGTCCTCCTCCGGCAGATCATGCGGAATCGTGTACCGCTCCAGGTACAGGGCCATCGTGCGCCTCCTCGCGGCCGCGACCGGGCGAATGCCGCGCAGCTCGACCGTGCTGGGAGCCGGCTTGGCTGATCAGGCCGGGCGCGAAGAGCCGCCGTGCACGCTGCCTCCCCGCACGGCGCCGCGGCCGCCAAGACCCGTATTCGCCGTACCGCCCTCGGCGGTCCAGCAGAAGGCCGATGCCGCCAGCGGCAGCGCGGCCGAGGTCACCGTGTGCGGTGACGAGCGACTCTCCAGGGCGTTGCCGCCGGGGTGCTTGTCGTCCGCCGCGGCGTAAGCAACGTTGCGCGCCGGCAGGCCGGACTCGACGTGCGGCCGCAGCTTATCAAAGAAGCCCTGCACCGCCGGCTCATCGAAGAAGCGCCGCATCGTGGCCTGGAAGTCCTGCTTGCCGCTTTCCAGCACCAGCAGAAAGTAGCCGCTGCCCAGGAACGACTCCACGCCGTCGATGCCGGCGCCCTGGAGCACATCGGCTGGTATGCTCGTCTGCGCCTCGCGCAGCGCCCCCTCACTACCGTCCCGGATCTGCATCACCCACGCGATTCGGTTCATCGCGATGCTCCTGTCTGTGCTTGAAGAGCACGGCGCGTCCGTGTGGCGACGAAACGCGTATCGCCCGTTCAAGGCGCAACTGTCTCGTCTCGAGCGTACCGTGGGCGGGCCTCGGCACCATGTACCCGCGCATGTAGTTGCCGCGCCGGACATAGGTAGCGTGGCCGCACCCCGTCCATGCGTCTGCCGGCCGGCCGCGCCCGCGACCACGGGCGAAGGCCGTATGCACAGGCGGCGGTGAGCGGCGCACACTGGAGAGGCGAGCGCACTCCGCCATCACGCGCCGACACTGCCTGCGCTTGATCGGATCGAGGAGATGGCGATGATGCGACGAATGCTGTTTGGTCCGCGGCCCTTCCACGATCGGGCGGACGCCGGCCGCCGGCTCGCGCAACTGCTGCAGGCGTACCGAGGGCCGGATGCGATCGTGCTGGCCTTGCCCCGCGGCGGTGTCGAGGTCGGCTATGAGGTGGCGCGCCTGCTCGGCGCTCCGCTCGACGTGATCGTGGCACGCAAGCTGGGGGCGCCCGCGCAGCGCGAGCTGGGCATCGGGGCGATCGCGCCCGGCGGTGTGCGCGTGCTCGATCGCGACACGATCGCGCTGCTCGGCATCCCGCCGGCCCAGATCGATGCCGTCGTCGCCGAGGAGACCGCGGAGATGGAGCGGCGCGAGCGAGCCTTTCGCGGCGGACTGCCGGCGCCCGATCTCGCCGGATGCAGCGTCATCCTCGTGGACGATGGCCTCGCCACGGGCGTGACCGCGCGTGCTGCGATACGCGCCATCCGCGCGGCGCGGCCGCGGCGCATTGTGCTGGCCGTGCCGGTCTGCCCGCCGGAGACGGCCGCCGCCCTGCGCTCTGAGGTCGATGAACTGGTGTGTGTTGAATCTCCCGCCGACTTCCTGGCCGTGGGCCGCTGGTACGAGAACTTCGATCAGACCAGCGACGAGGAGGTGATCGAGCTGCTGGCGCGTGCGCGGCGCGAAACACCGCCGCGGCCGCACGTGGACTGAGCCGTGGCCGGTGCTGCGCTCAGCTCCACACGGCGCTGATCGCCGGACTGTGCTGCAGCGTTTGCAGCACGACGCAGTACTGCTCGGTCTTCTCGCGCAGCGCCGCCAGTTGCTCGGCGGTCGCCTCCGGCGCATCGATGGCGAAGCTCAGGGCGATGCGATCGAAGCCGACCGGCGCATCCTTCGCCAGGCCGAGCGTACCGCGCAGATCGAGCTCGCCCTCGACGGCGACGGTGATCGAGCGGATGGGCACGGCCATGGCCGTGGCCACCATCTGGCAGGTGACCTGGGCGCAGGCCGCCAGCGCCCCCAGCAGCAGGTCGCCGGAGCGGGCGGCAGTGCCGGGGCCGCCCACGCCGCTGTGCGCCTCGGCCTGGTAGATGGCGCGTCCGAGCTCCACCGATCAGGCCATCGGCGTCTTCGGCTGGCTGCCCTCGGCGCGCAGCGTGATGCGGGCGCTGGCCGGGTCGGCGCGGTAGCGTTCTTTGAGCGGGCGTTGCAGGGTACGCAGATCCATACGGTAGCTCCTTGTACGACGTGTACCACGTGTACGACGTACGGCGCGTTGCGAAACGGCGCTGCTCCGCAGTAACGCCGTGGACAGGCCGCCCCTTGTCCGCGGCCTCACGCGGCGGGGCGTGTGCGTCGCCGCGCTCCTGGCCCTGCCTCGCCGCCAGGGCGTCTGCACCGGCTCTGCCCTCAGCCGCTGGCTCGGGAGTACATCGCTGCTCACCGTTCGGAGCATGGCCATTCCCGCGACGCCGCCTCAGGCTGATGCATAGCCCGGCGGATGCGCGTGTGAGGCCGCTCACGAGCCGTGACGGCCGCGACAGTCGCGGCGGCAGCGCTCCGCCATCCTCTAAGAGCCACCCCGACGCGAGGCGCGGCGGCCCACGCTGCCGCCCTCACGGCAGGGCATCCACACCCGCCGGAAGAGACGGCATGGATACATGGATACATGGATACATTGATCGTGTTCGCCCGGGCGCCGCGGCCCGGCATGGCGAAGACCCGGCTTGTCCGTGACCTGGGGCAAGCGGAGGCGCACCGCCTGTATGCCGCGTTGTTCGCCGACACGCTCTTGCTGGCCGGCCGTGTGCCGGCGCGCCGCCTGCTCTCGCTTGACGGTTCGGCCGCGGGCCTGGCGCTGCCGCCGCGCTGGCAACTGGTGCAGCAGCCGGAGTTGAGCTTCGGCGAGCGCCTGGAGTGGTCGTTTGCCCGGGCCTTCGCCCGCGGCGCCGATCGCTGCGTGCTGATCGGCGCCGACGCGCCGCACGTGCGGCCGGAATGGGTGCGCGGGGCGTTCGCCGCACTGCGCACGCACGACGTGGCGATCGGCCCGACGCACGACGGCGGCTACTATCTGCTCGGCCTGCGCCAGCCGTCGCCCTGGATCTTCGAAGACGTGAACTGGAGCACGCCCTCGGTGCTCGCGGAGACGCTGCGGCTGGTGCGCGAGCATGGCAATCGCTGCCACCTGCTGCCCGAGGAGTTCGACGTGGACACCGGCGAGGAAGCGCAGCGACTCTGCACTCTGCTGCGGCGGGAACCGGAGCGCGCGCCGGCAACGGCTCGTACCCTGAACGAAGTGCTGTGGAGTCTGATCGCATGAACGCCGTGAAGCCGCTGCCCGCCGCAGCGGCGCAAACCCCGCCGCGCGCGGTGTACTCGGAGAACCAGCTGCTGACGGCGCAGCTCGGCGCGATCCTGGCCGTGCTGCTCACCCTGCAGTTCCTTTCCGGCGCCCTCTTCTATCTGTACGTCTTCTACTACGACGCGCCGCCGTGGTTCACCTTCACCCGCTTCCTCCACTTCTACGTGGGCATCGCCATCATTCCCTTCGTGTTGGCGAAGTACGGCACGACGACGGTCCGTGCCGCCGGTTACTACCTGCGCATCCCGCGCTTCAAGCGGCTCGGCGCCCCGCCGCTGCTGGCGCGCATCACCTCGCCGCTGTTGGCGCTCGACTTCCTGCTGATCGGCATCAGCGGGCTGTACATGCTGCTGCACCTCTACTACGCGCACACCAACATCCCGCCGTTCGAGTGGAAGCCCGTGCAGACGCACGCGCTTGCCGCGTTCCTCGCCGTGCCGCTGCTTGGGCTGCATCTCGGCAGCCACCTGTTCGAGTCGGCGCGCGCCGTGAAGGCGCGGCGCGACAGTCTGCTGCAAACCAATGCCGGCAAGCAGGCCGTGTACACGCGGCGCGGTTTCCTTGCCGCCGTCTCGCTGAGCGGCGTCGGTCTGGCGCTGGCGACGCAGAACGGGCCGCTCGCGCACGGCCAGGTCGGACCGTTCTTCATCGCCCGCGGGCCGAAGGGCGCGAGCAAGGCGCAGTCCTTCCCGATTGAGACACTGTTCGGCGACAAGGCGATCGACCCGGCGGCCTTCCGCCTGCAGATCGACGGCGCGGTGGTGCGGCCCGGCAGCTTCACACTGGCGGACCTGGCAACGCTGCCCGTATACGAGCAACGCATCCGCACGAGCTGCGTCTCCGGCTGGAGCTCGGTCAACGTCTGGCGTGGCTATTTGGTGCGCGACGTGCTGGGGCTTGCCGGCGGCACGGCGGGCGCAAAACAGCTCAGCTTCCGCAGCGCCACCAACTACCGCGTGCCCTGGCCTACGCACCGACTGCTGGGCGCCAACGCCCTGCTCGCCACGCACGTGAACGGCGAAGCGCTGATCCGGGAGCACGGGGCGCCGTTGCGACTGATCGCCCCCGGCTATCCCGGCGAGAACATGGTGAAGCAGGTGGTGCAGATCACGGCCGATCCCGCGCCCGACCGCTTCGCGCCGGATCTCGACCCGCGCACCGAGGCGATCGGCGGCTGCGGGCGCTTTGCCGGCGTCGCGCCGCGGACGGAGGAGCACCGCAATGGCGAGCCCGCGTAGCGCCGCCGCGCCGGCGCGCCGCGCCGTGGACTGGCTGCCGCTCGGCATCTACGCCGGACTGGCCGCGGCCAGCCTCGTGCTGCTCTGGCTGCTCGTCGCCTTGCTGCGGAGCGACGGCGCCACCTGGCGGCTGCTCTTGCCCTGGCTGCTCTTCCTCCTGCCCGTGCTCAGCATCGGCGCGGCCACGGGCTGGCTCGCCGGGCTGGCGCTGCGGGCGGGTTTGGCAGGCTGGCGACGCCGCTGATCGTGCCGATCGACGCATGCGTCGAGGCGTACGCGTCCGAATGGTCGGCGCTTGCCCGTCAATGGTCTCGATCGCGTTCGCGAGCGATATCCGCTGCACGACGGCATGACCGGCACGCTCACCGTCACGCGGTAACAGGCGGGTTGCGTGACGGTTCCCACCGCAGCGCGGCCTTGCTCGCCTGCTACGATAGGGGCGCCGCGCACATCTGCGGCGCCCTTCTGCGATTCGTTGCTTCCGTGGTACGGATCGAAGCACCGAAGGGCAGGGGAGGGCCGCGTTGGCCTGGAGCGATGTGACGATTCCGCGCCGGCCTTCGGGCGGTGTGGGTATGCCCGCGCACTGCGTCTACTGCTACGGCGCGGTGGCGCAGGATCTGACGCTGCGCGCCCGCCGCGTGCAGAGCGCCAGCAAGGGCACGCTGACGCGCACGCTGACGGAGGAGCACCTGGCCGTCGCCGTGCCGTACTGCGCCGCAGACGCGGCACGCAGCGCGAAGCTGCGCGGCGAGATCCGGCGGCTGGGCATCGGCGCCGCGTTTCTCGCCGGACTGATCGGCCTCGTCGTGCTGCTGGTCGCACTGGATGCGCCGCTGGGCGTGCGCATTTTCTTCGGGCTGATCGCCGGCGCGCTGCTGGGGTTGCTGGCGCTGCTTGGCGTGGGCGCGTTCGTACGCCGGCTGCCGCGCTACCGCGACTGGGGCGCCGGCCTGCTCGGCGCGGACCTCGCGGCCGGGGCGGAGGCGCTCACCTTCCGCTTCACCAACCCCACCTTCGCCGCCGCCTTCAGGACGCGCAACGGCCTGCGCTGAGCCTGCGGACCTATCGTGTCCTACGGCTGGGGCGCCAGCTCCTTGTACTGGAACTTGCCGTTGGTCAGGTCGTTCACGCTGATCGCCGTCAGCGTCGTGTCGCAGTGGCCGTCGAAGCTCCAGGCGCCGAGAATGCCCTGCACGTTCTTGGCCTGGCGGATCGCCGCGAGCACGGCGGCGCGATCGGCCTTGCCCGTGTGCGCGTCGACCCCGCCGGCCTTCGCGATCGCGTCCAGCACCACGTTCATCGCCTCGTAGGCGTAGTGCGTGTACTGGCCGGTGTCGCCGTACTGCGCCTTGAACTTGGCGTACCAGGCGGCGCCGGCGCCGGTGAGCTTCTCCGCGGGCAGGCCGGGCAGCGTGGCGAAGACCTGGCCCGCCTGCACGCCACCGGCCGAGGCCTCGTCCACGAACTCCGACTGATCGATGCCGTCCGGCCCCATGAACACGCCGCGGAAGCCGAGCTTGCGCAGATCGTTGAGCAGCTCACCCGGATGGTTCTCCGTGGCGCCGCCGAAGTAGACCAGGTCCGGCTTCGCCGCCACGACCTTCTGCGCCTCGCTGTTGCGCGCCTGGCTGAACTGCGCCCCCGTGCGTGTCTCGATTCCCTCCGGCCCGGCCAGCACGTTCAGGCCGATCTCTTTCGCCTTCGCCGCGAAGATCGTGGCGATGCCGTGGCCGTACAGCTCGGTGTCGTCCAGCACGTAGACGCTCTTCGCGCCCAGCTTCTGCTGCGCGTAGAGGGCGCCGGCCGCGCCCTGCAGATCGTCCGAGGGCAGCACCCTGCAAAAGTTCTGGCTGTCGGGACCGAGCGGGTAGTAGATGTACGGCTCGCTGGCGAGGGCGCCGCTGCTCTTGGTCAGGCCCGGATAGGTGTTCGCCGGACTGACCATCGCCAGTTGCACGCGGTCGAGAATGGGGATCGAAACCTTGGCCGCGCCCGAGTTGACCGTGCCGATGTAGGCGACGGCCAGCGGATCGGCGGCCGCGCGGCGGGCGTTCTTCGTCTCCTGGCCCGCGTCCCACTTGCCTTTCGCTTTTGTCGAGTCGTCCAGCGAGATGTACTTGATGCGGAAGCGCCCTGCCTTGCCGCCGTGCTCGGAAAGCGCCATCTGGATCGCGTCGACGATCGTCTTGTTCTCTTTGGCGCCGGAGCCTTGCAGCGGCACGCTGGAGTAGACGTGCAGCTCGTCCGTCGGCGTGCCGCCGCAGGAGAGCGCCAGCAGCGCCACGCCGAGCAGCGCCAGCCGCCCGAGCGCCGCGATTCCCGTCCGCTGCCGGCCGCTGCTCCGCATCTGCACCACCGCCGCCGCGTCTGCCTGTATGCCTGTATGATAGATGAAAGATTCGCCGCACCGTGCAGTATAGCGGACGGCGCGCCGAACCCCCGCCGCGGCGTGGGCCGTGCCGCCCTCGCGCGGTGATGGGAACGCCGCAAAAGCCCCTTCCCGCTTCGGGAAGGGACAGACTGAGCAGCGTTCAGGGTTGGGTGCCCGGCGAGGGCGCCGGCGGTAGGACAGAGGGAGGATCGACGTGGCGACCGGAGCGGCGATGCGCGTCTGCCCGGCGTGCGGCAAGGAGACGCCGGCCGCCGATCCCTTCTGCATAGAGTGCGGCGCCGAGGCGACGGCGCCGCCCGCCCAGCACACCGCGCCCGTGATCGTGCACGGCGCGCCGCCAACACATGCGCCCGCGCACCACACTGCGCATCCGGCTCAGAGCCCCCCGGCCTTGAGCACCAACGCCAACAGCAGCACCATGCCCGTCTTTCGTGGCAGCGGCGGCGCCCCGGCCACGGGTCACACAGCGCAGACCGCGCCCACGCAACCGGCAGCAGCTCCGGCAGCGTCCGGCGGCTCGGCCTGTCCGAAGTGCGGCAAGCCCGTGCGCGAGGGGGCGCGTTTCTGCCCGTCCTGCGGCGCGGCGCTCTCCGCCGGCGTGCTGCACATCGGCCAGACGCTGGCCGGGCGTTACAAGATCACCGGCATCATCGGCGGCGGGGGCATGGGCGCCGTCTACCGCGCCGTTGACGTCAACCTGCCCACGCGCCAGGAGCCGGAGGGCCGCAGTTGCGCGGTCAAGGCGATCCTCAAGACCGACGACCCGGAGCTGCTGGCGGCCGCCGCGCTCGAGCGCGAGATGCTGATCCGGCTCGACCACCAGAACATCGTGCGCATCTACGACATCGTCACGCAGGAGAACGTGCCCTTCATCGTCATGGCGCTGGTTCAGGGCGTGGGCTGGAAGAAGCTGATCGAGAACGCCGGCGGCACGCTCGCGCCGCAGGAGGCCGTGCGGCTGATCCTCGGCATCATGCCCGCCTTCCGCTACCTGCACCACCGCACGCCGCCCGTCGTCTATCGCGACTTCAAGCCCGGCAACGCGATCCAGGTCACGGAAGACGACGGCACGCTGCGCGAGGTGCTGATCGACCTCGGCACCGCGATCGAGTACACGCCCGGCCAGCCGGTGCAGGCCTGGGGCACGATCGGCTACGCGCCGCCGGAGATCCGCGGCGTCTGCGAACAGACGCCCGGCATGGACGTCTACACGATCGTCAGCACGCTGGCCGAGCTGGCGGGGCTCGATGTCGAAGCCTGGCAGGGCGGCGGCGTGCCGCCCGCGGAGCAGTGGCCGCTGCCGCCGGAGCTCTACGACCTGATCGCCCGCGGCCGCAGCAAGTCGCCGGCCGAGCGTTTCGGCAGCATCGACGAGTTGCAGGAGCAGCTTGAGGGCGTCGCCCGCTTCATCCAGGGCGCTGCCGGCGGCAGCGCCGCCGAGATGATGACCGCGCTGCCCGTGCAGAGCCGCCTGTTCACCGGCAGCATCGGCCACCGCACCACGGGACGCATCAACGCCCTGCCCGCCGCCGACAGCACCGATCCCGCCGCCGCGGCGCTTGACTCCGCCCGCGCCCTGATGACCGCCGGCCGCTACACCCAGGCGCTGGCCGCGGCCGATGCGGCGGTCAAGGCCAGCCCCGCCAGCATCGACGCGCGCCTCGTGCGGGCCGCGGCGCTCACCAACCTCGGCCGCGACGACGAGGCGAAGGCCGAGTTGCAAACCGCCGATCAGCACGCCACGCCGGCCACGCGCTGGCGGGCGATCGTGGTCGAGGCGCAGGTGGCGCAGGCCGCCGGCGACGCCGCCACCGCCGAGAGCGACTACAAGGAGCTGATGCGGCTGGTGCCCGGCGAGATCCTGCCCAAGCAGGCGCTGGCCGATCTCTACCACGACCAGCAGCGCTACCAGGATGCCTTGCCGCTGTACCAGCGCGTGGTGCAGGCCGACCCGGCCAACGCCGAGGCGATCCTGGGCATGGCCGACACGCTGGTCGCGCTCAACCAGCCGCAGGCGGCGATCGACGCGCTCGACCGCGTGAGTGAGAACGCCGTGCGCTTCGTGGACGCGCAACTGCGGCTGATCGAGCTCTATCTCTCGCGCGTGGAGCAGCAGCCGGAGGAGTTGAACCGCGCGGCGGCGGCGATGCTGGCGCTCGGTGGGCGCGTGCAGAGCGGCCACTTCTATCAACTGCTGGGCGACTGGTGGTTCGCCGCCTGGCGGCTGGCGCGCGCCCGGGCGCTGCCCGCGATCGACCGCTGGCCCGACGGCGGCACGCACGACGCGAACGATCGCCGCGGCATGGCCGAGCGCTGCCGCGAGGCCTACCGCCGCTACCTGCGCCAGGAGCCGGAGGCCACCGACGCCGACGCCGTGCTCGAGCGCATCTACTTCGGGGTGGACGAATGGCTGTGAGCCAATCCGGCCGGCTGCGCGGCCGTGCCCGCGCCCAGTCGGCAGCCGCCGCGCGGCCGGCCCGCGGCCGGGTGCACACCTGGCGCGAGCTGCTGCTCGTCGCCCTCGTCGCCGGCTGCCTCGTCGCCGTGATCGCTGCGGCCGTGGTGTTGGCGGCGAACATCGTGATGAACGACCGCTACAGCGCGATCGTAAACCAGGGCGCGAAGAGCGTGGACGCCGCGCAGAGCGCCCGCGCCGACATCCTCGACAGCGCCGGCGCCTCGGCCGACGCGCTGGCGACGACGCAGCCGAACGCCCGCGCCCAGGCGCGGCAGAACGCCGCCAACAGCTACGCCGCCTTCAAAGAGCAGCTGCGTCTCTCCTGGCAGAACCGCAGCGACCAGACCTACGGCGAGTACGCCGCCTTCAACGCCGCCGACGCCGCCAGCACGGACTACGCCGCCGCGATCGGCGCCATGAACGCGGCGATCGACGGCAACCGCCTCGACGACGCGCGCGCCGCCTTCAGCTCGGCCTACAGCGTGCTCAACACGCGGCTGCTGCCGGCGCTCACCAACGGCCTGCAGCAGGACAAGGTCGATTTCATGGAGTCGCGCTACGCCTCCACCAGCAGCACGCTGCGCAACTGGGCGATCGCCTCCGGCACGGTGAGCGTGCTGCTGCTGATCGTGGCGCTGGGCGGCTACGTGCTGACGCGCTCCATGCACCACCTGCTCACCTGGGAGCTGGCGCTGGCGATCCTGCTGGCGCTGGGCGTCGGCCTCTGGGTGGTGGTACAACTGCGGCGCGGCGACACGCAGGCGAAGGTGCTGGTGCGCGAGGCGTACGACAGCGTGGCTGGCGCCCGCGACGAGCAGGCGCTGGTCAGCCAGCAAAACGCGCTGGAGAGCATCGCCATCTTCGACGCCGCCGATCCGGCGAAGATCCAGCAACACTTCGCCGAGATCGCGGATCTCGACTTGCAGGCGCAGCAGAACCTCTGCGGCAAGCTCGGCTGCGTGAACACGCCGTTCACCGCCGGCGGCGGCGATGCGGTGCAGGCGGCGGTGGTGACGAACGCGCTGGATGGGCAAGATCGCTTCGGCCTGCCACGGGCGCCGCTGGTGGCCAACGTGCATTTCGGCGAACAGGCGAAGAGCCTGGAGCTGGCGCGCAACGCCTATCTCGCCTTTCTCAAGGCGGACGGTGATTTGAGGGCCGCGCTGCAGAAGAATCCGGCCGACACGGCGTCGGCGGCCACGGTCAACGCGGGCGCCGGTCAAACGGCCTTCAGCAACACGATCAACGCGCTCTCGGCCGCGGCGCAGTCGGCCCGCGGCGCCTACGACGGCATCTGGCACTCGGTGCGCGACGCCGCCCGCATCGGCGAGGGCTTGGCCGCGGCCGAGCTGGTGGTGGCGCTGCTGATCGGCATCGGCCTCTGGCGGCGGCGGCAGGAGCTGTTCGTCGGCAACGTGCACTGACGCGGGCGCGGTGCACCGCGACGATTAATAGCCGAGCAGATCCACCAGGTTGCCGGCGGCGTCCCAGAGGCCGGCGTCGCCGTGGTCACCCCAGAAGGGGAACAGGGCGAAGCTGCTGTCGCCGCAGGTGGCCTCGGCCGGATGGCCGACGTAGATGCGGCAGCTGTCGCCGGGATTGAGCGTCAGGCCGGCGGGGAAGTAGTACATCAGCCCGGCGATGGTGCCGCTGTCGCCCTGCAGCGCCCAGCCGCTCAAGTCCTGCGCCGCGCCGCCCAGGTTGCCGATCTCGACGTACTGATAGCGGCCGTCGCCGCCGCCGCTCGTGTCGCTGCCGCGCAGCCAGATCGCCGTGAGCCGGATCAGCGGCGTGCCGGCGTAGATCGCGCCGGCGGCCGCGTCATCGTCCGGCTGTGCCAGCACGAAGCCATCGGTGAGCGCCAGGCTGGGCGGCTCCAGCGGCGGCGCGGGCACCGGCGGCTGTCCCGGCCGCACGGCCGCAACCGGCGCGAGCGCGGGGGCGGCCGCGGCGGCCGTTGGGGCGGGCCGCGCCGGGGCAGGCGCCGCGCCCGCCGGCGCGCCCGACGGCTGCGGGCTGGGCGAGGGCGTGGGCGCGGCTTCGGGGCAGAGCACGACCGTCTGCCCCGCGGCCCGCGCCGCCTTGCCCTCCACGATCGAATAGAGCACGTACTGGTGCTGCCGGCCGCAGACGCGCGGAAAGACGCGGGCGATCGTCGTTCCCGCCGGGCCAATGAAGCCGTCGAACAGCAGTACTATGCCGTCTTCCAGCAAGCGTGCCTGCACGCTGTCGCCGGCGCTGAGGCTGAGATCGATCTCGATCCCCTGGCTGCCGTCGGCGGCCTGCACCGCCTGCTGGGTCGCCTGCAGGCTCAGGCTGGGGCCGGCGCCGCTCGTCGGTGTCGGCGCCGTCTGGGCGCGGCCCGGCCGCGGCCCCGCCGCCAGCGCCAGCAACGCGGCGGCCAACAGCCAGCCGGCCAGGGCAATGGCCCGCCGCGCGCTCCGTCCGCCGAGCCTGTCCCGCACGCCTTCCTCCGCCACTCCCGCGCGATCTGCGCCGCGCACCGCTGATCAAGAGGACGAACGAGCGGGGCGGAACGTTGCGGCGCACTGCCCATCCTCACGGCGGGCCGCGCGCAGCGGCAAGCGCACGCGTGAGCAGCAACCGCGCGGTGCCTCAGACGGTGGTGTACCGTTCGACCTTGTCCAAGAGATCGGTGAGCTCAAAGGGCTTGGGCAGGCTGTCGCGCGCGCCGAGCTGGGCGCAATAGCGCGAGGCCTCCGCCCCCGCCGTCATCACGATGATCGGCAGATCGCCGAACTCGACGCGGGCGTTCCGGGCGAAGGTCACGCCGTCCATGATCGGCATGTTGATGTCGAGCAGGACAAGGTCCGGGCGGTGCTCGCGCACCCGTTGCAGGGCGTCGCGGCCGTTCGGCGCCGTGACGACCGCCAGCCCCTCGCTCTCCAACGCCAGGCGAATCACGCGGGCGATGTCCGGGTCGTCATCGACGACGAGGATCACGAGCGCCTCCGGGACTCAGAGGTGCGCCGCCGTCCGACCCATTGCCCGCCGCGACGACGGCCCTTCAAGACCATAGCACAGGGTTTCCGGGCGACCGGTGCCAGGCGGTAACAAGTTCGTGGCAAGCCGTGTGTAATCTGTGGCAGGGTTCGTGAGCCGTTGGACGGAGTACGCGGCGCATCACGGTGTATGCTGAGGCAACCCCGGCGAAACCGGCGCGGGAGGAACGGCAATGGCAAGCGAGACTCGGCGCCTGATCCGCGAACTGCAGCAGGCGATGAACGCGACGCTGGATCGCCTGTACGACCTGGCTGAGAGCGATCTCGACGCCGCCTGCTCGCACCCCTGCGGCAAGGGGCCGGGCGGCACGACCTCGATCTGGCATCTGCTGGCGAACGACATCGACCACGAGAAGCTGCACGCCGCCGGCATTCTCAACGCCCGCCACGACCTGCGCCTGATGCAAACCGGGCCGCAGCGCATGCTGGCCGAGTGGCTGAAGGAGCGCGCCGCGCTGATCGGCGCCCTGATCGGCCTGGAAGACGATCAGCTCGACCTGCGCCGGCGCGAGGGCGAGTGGAGCTTCCGCGAGATGGTGGAACACACGATCTTCTGGGAGCAGGACTCGGTCGCGGCCGGCCTCAACGACATCGCCGGCGGGGCGCCCTGGCAGACCGACCCGGCGCTGCGCTACGGCGGGCCCGTGCCGATGGAGAAGGCGGCCCCATAGGTCGCGGCGGGCGGCCCGCGACCACGCCTGGAGGCAGGCCGTTGGCGTACCAGCAGATTTTGTTTGAACGGCGCCGGCGCGTGGCGCTGATCACGCTGAACCGGCCGGAGCGGCTGAACGCCTGGACCGAGCAGATGGAGAACGAGCTGGTCGCGGCCCGCTATCTACCGGCGGGCGTCGCCTGATGGCGGACGCAGCGCCGGACATGCGGGCGGTCCGCGGCGCGTTGCTTACCGCCGGCGCGGACGGTTCGCCGCCGGTGCTGGCTGAGGGCGAGCTGGCCGAGGTGCTCTGCGCCGATGGCTGGGTCGTCGTCACGCTCGGCGGCGAGGCCGCGGCCGGGGCCACGGGCGGCGGGGCGGCGCCGCGCATTGTCGAACGCGTCGCAGCCGGCGAAGGCGGAGCGGTCGAGCGCGATCCGCTGATGCGGGTGTTCAGGCGGCTGCGCCCCGCGTTTCCCGACGCGGCGATCGAGGTGCGCGCCGGCAGCCGCGTCTACCGCGGCGGCGCAGGCTTCGGCGAGCGCAAGCATGTGCTGGCCGTGCTGGGCGGCAAGGGCGGCGTCGGCAAATCCACCGTCGCGGTGAACCTGGCCCTCACGCTGACGGCGATGGGGCTCGCTGTCGGGCTGATCGACGGCGATCTCAACGCGCCGGACGTGCCGCACATGCTCGGCGCCAGCCTGACGGAGCGGCCGCGCCGGATGCGCACGTTCGCGATCTCGGCCACCGCACCCTCGGCCTGGCGCCGGCCGCTGATCCGCTACGGCGTCGAGCTCGTCTCCGTGCGCTTCGAGGTGCCGGAGCGCCTGCCGCCGGTGATCTCCAGCCGCATGCTGGTCTCGGCGCTGCTGCGCGGCTTCATCTTCCAGACTGCCTGGGCCGCGGACGTGCTGCTGATTGACGCGCCGCCCGGCACGGGCGAGGAGCTGCAGGTGATGGCGGGCGAGCTGCCGCTCTCCGGCGCGATCTTCGTCACCACGCCGCAGGACCTGGCGCAGATGGACGCCGAGCGCACGCTGACGCTGCTGCGCGAGCGCGGCGTGCCGGTGCTGGGCATGGTGCAGAACATGGCATCGCTCACCTGCCCGCACTGCTCTGAAGCGATTGACATGTACCGCCTTTCGCCGCGGCTCCTGCAGGCCGGGGTGCCGGTGCTGGGCCGCGTTCCCTTCGACGTGCAGCTTTCGGTCACGGCAGACGAGGGCCGCCCGCTGGTGCTGGGCGATCCGCGCGGACCGATCGCGCGCGAGTTCGCACGGATCGGCGGCGCCGTGCGCCGCTGGCTCGCCGAGCGCGACCGCGCAGAGTCAGAGGAGCCGGCATGATCAAGGAATCCGAGCCGGTCTCGGCGATCGCCTGTTACGAAGCGATGATCGATGCCGTGACCGCGCAGCGCGAGCGGCTGCACGGCGGCCCGTGGCCGCGCGACCGCTGGAGCGGCGCCAACGCCCGCCGCTTCCGCCTCGACCCGCG
This sequence comes from Dehalococcoidia bacterium, assembly GCA_035310145.1. Taxonomy (NCBI): domain Bacteria; kingdom Bacillati; phylum Chloroflexota; class Dehalococcoidia; species Dehalococcoidia bacterium. The sequence goes on along the minus strand of DATGEL010000042.1, from coordinate 38,751 downwards.
GCGCGAGCCGTCGCCCAACCTCGCGGCCGTGGCAGCCTATGTCGAACGTGATGACGTGGTGTTGGACGTGGGTGGCGGCGCCGGGCGCGTCGGCCTGCCGCTGGCGATGCGCTGCCGCGAGCTGATCAACCTCGATCCCTCCGCGGCGATGCAGGCCGAGTTTGCCGAGTGCGCCGCCAAGGCGGATATCGGCAACGTGCACCAGGTGCGGGCGGATTGGCAGTCGCTGGGCGACCTGCGCGGCGACGTGGTGCTGGTGGCGAACCTCACCTACTTCGTGCGCGAGATCGACGCCTTCATCCGCACGCTTGAGCGGGCCGCGCGGCGCCGCGTGCTGATCACGCTCTGGAGCGTGGCGCCGTCGGTCGAGAACGCGCCGCTGTTCGCGCTGGTCTACGGCGAGCCGCAGCAGCCGGTGCCCTCGTACCGCGAGCTGCTGCCAGCGATCTGGGAGCTGGGCATTCTGCCCGACGTGCGCGTGCTGCCCGAGCGGGGGCACAACGCCGCGCGGCCGCGCACACGCGAAGAGGCCGTGCAGCGGGCGCTTGTCGCCCTGCGCGACGAGGAGAACGCGACGGCCCGGGCGCGCATCGAGGCGCGCTTCGACGCGCTGTTCACGCACGACGGCGGCGGCTACTTCCCGCGCTGGTTGCCGGAGGTGCGCGAGCTGCTGATTACCTGGGAGACGCGGTCGCACGGCTGAGTTCCGCCCGCCGCTGCCCGGATACTCTCCGGCCGGCTACACCGCTGCCCGCACGCGGGTGAGAATGCCGTACTGCTCGGGACGGCGGTTCTGCGCCAGGTTCAGCCGCTCGCGGATCGCGCGCCCGCGCTCACGGTCGATCTTCGCCATCACCAGCTCGTCGCCGTCGCCGCGCGCCCTGGCGATGATCTCGCCGTTTGGGGCGATGATGCAGCTGCCGCCGAGGTAGCGGATGCCCGCTTCTTCGCCCCCCTTGCCGGCGGCGATGACGTAGACGCCGTTTGCGGCCGCCCCGGCGCGCATCGGCAGCTCGTGCCGTTCCTGGCCCAACTCCAGCGCCCTGTCGCCCGTGAACTCGCTGCCCAGATCCGTGTTGTAGCCGATGCCGATCAGCTCGGCCCCGGCCAGGCCGCAGCAACGGTAGGACTCGGGAAAGCGCAGGTCATAGCAGATCAGCATGCCCAGCTTGCCCACCGGCGAATCGTAGAGCGGGTAGCCGAGATCGCCCGGTGCGAAGTAGCGCTTCTCGTAGCAGGCGTCTCTGCCGTCCGGTGCCGGATCCACCCGCCCCGGAATGTGGTTCTTGCGATAGCGCCCGGCCCCCTTGCCGTGGGCGTCGATCAGCACCGCGCTCATGAAGCGGGCATCGCCGTCCTGCTCGGCGAAGGGCAGCATCACCGCGATCCGCCGCTGCGCCGCCGCTTCGAAGATCGCCCACGTCTCCGGCGAGGGCAGCTCCTGCTCGAACCAGCGGCTTACGTCGTCGTGGATGGCCGCCGGAAAGTAGGGAGTGAGCGCCAGCTCGGGAAAGACGACCAGCTCTGCGCCGGCGCCGGCAGCGGCGGTGATCAGGCTCACGATGCGCGCCACGGTTGCGGCGCGAGAGGGCGAGGCGGGCCCGAGCTGCGCGGCGGCGGCGAGGTGCTCTGTCACGATCACGTTCCTGCGGACCCGGCTTCAACGCCCGCGTCGCGGCTGCAATGCCTGCGTGCCGCCGGGGCAGCGAGCCGGCGTTGCAGCCATCCCAAAGGTGCCGAACCGAGCGGTCACAGCCCTGCCGGCGCCTCGGCGCGGGCCGTCGCCGCGGCGGGCAAAGCGTCGGGCTGGGCGCGGGCGCCGCCGCAGTGCGGGCAGAAGTTCCAGTTGGCCCGCAGCGGCTTGCGGCAGGAGAGGCACTTCTTGCCGGCGCTGGGCAGGCCGCGCAGCGCCGTCACCGCCGCCATCGCCTTCTCCAGCGAGACGCCCTGGCGCGCCAGTGAGGCGACCATCGGCAGGGCGGCGAGCCGCACCACAGCGAGCAGCAGATGCTCCGTGCCGATCGCCGGGTCGTGCCAGCGCCGCGCCTCGTTCGTGGCCAGTTGCGCCAGCTTGCGGCCGCTTACCGCGGTCGAGGCGAGCGTTACGTTCGCCAGCAGTGGCCGCAGCGTCGCCTCATTCACACCCAGCGCATGCAAAGCGCGGGCGCCGGTGCCATCCTCCAGCCGTGCCAGCGCCAGCAGCAGGTGCTCCGGGTAGAGCCGGCCGTAGTCGGCCGACTGCCAGGCGGCAAGCAGCACGCGCTGCGCCGCCGGTGTGCACTTCGCCAGCCGCCAGCCGGGCGGCGAGGCGACGGCGCTTGCCGGCGGTGTGACGCCGGGCGGCAGCACCTTGCCGATGTAGCGGCTGACGGTGCGCGCCTTCTCCTTCCAGAAGGCGTACCAGTACGGCCCGTGGCCGCCTTTGCGGGCGCAGGTCTTGCAGCCCACCTTGCCGCAGCGCACGAGCTGCGGCCGGTAGGTGCGGCCATCGAAGCTGAAGGAGGCGTCCACCGGTCAGCAGGCTTTCCGCGCGGGAACACGACGGGCGTTCCCAGTGCACGCGCATCATAGCAGGCCCGCCCTTGTCGCTGCCGCCGTTTCGGCAAACGTTACAAAGGTGACACCTGCAATTGGTTACGATTCAGTTGAGCATCTGCCCGCCGTCGACGTTGATCGCCTGGCCGGTGATGTTCTTCGCGTCCTCGGAGCACAAGAATGCGGCCAGCTTGCCGATGTCTTCTGGCGTCTGTTCGCGGCCCAGCGGCGTGCCGCGCTCGATCGTGCGCTCGAACACCTCGCGCCGGCGCACGACTTCGGGATCCTCGCTGCCTTTGAAGACCGATTCGAGCTGCTCCCACATCGGCGTCCAGAGCAGGCCGGGACAGATCGCGTTGACGTTGATGTTGTAGCGTCCCAGTTCTTTGGCCAGCGCCTGCGTGAAGGAGATGACGCCCGCCTTGGAGACGGCGTAGTGCGGGATCGACTCCACGCCCTGCCGCCCGGCGATCGAGGCGATGTTGACGATCTTACCGCTGCGCCGCTCCTTCATCGCCGGCGCCACGGCCTTGCTGACGATGAACACGCCCTTGACGTTGACCTCGTAGCACCAGTCCCAGTCTTCTTCGAGCAGGTTGGTAAAGGGCAGGCCGCGCCGCTTCGTCGCCACGCCGGCATTGTTGACGAGGATGTCGATCGCGCCGAACTCCTCCAGCGCGCGGCGCGCCATCGCATCGGCCTCGGCCTGGCGGCGTACGTCCATGCGCAGCGCCAGCGCCCTGCGCCCCTGCGCCTGCAGCTCCGCCGCCGCCTGCTCGGCATGGGCCATGTCGATGTCGGGAATGACGATCGCCGCGCCTTCGTCGGCGAGGCATTGCACGATGCCGCGGCCGATGCCGCGCCCGCCGCCGGTCACGATCGCGACTTTGCCGTCGAGCTTCATAGAAAACCTCCGAGGGCGTAGGGCGTAGGGCGCGTAGGGCGTAGGGCGTAGGAATGAAGGCGAGAGTAGCTTCAGCGCGGCGCAACCGTCGAAGATCGCCGCCGCGGCTCAGCCTCGATCCACGAGACCCGCCGGCCGCTCACGGCGGATTGACCGGCGCTTGCCGGCCACCCCGGCTCCTCTACCCTACGCCCTGCGCCCTGCGCCCTTTTCCGGAAACGTCACCAGGCTGGTCGTGCTCTCGATGCCGTCGATGCGACGGATGCCCTCGCCCAGGATCGGCGGGATCTCGGCCAGGTCGTCGACCTCGATCTCGACCACGATGTCGTACGGTCCCATGACTTCGTGCGACTCTTTGACCGCCGCGATCTCGCGGATCTTCGCCAGCACGCTCTTGGTCTGGACCGGGTCGGTCACGATCAGCACGTACGCCTTGACGGCCATGCTCACTCCATCGCCCGTGGCGAGGCGCCACGTCGCTGCCTTCGCAGCCGCAGTGTCGCCGCCGCGCCGGCCGCCGTCAAGGCGATGCGCCCGCCGATCGTGCCCCGTGCTATGCTCCGGCCATGAACAAGCACGACGTCGACACGCCCGCGCTGCTGCTCGATCTGGATGTGGTCGAGGCGAACATCGCCGCGATGAGCGCCTACTTCGCCGGCCAGCACAGCGGGCTGCGGCCGCACTTCAAGACGCCGAAGACGCCCGAGATCGCGCGGCGCCAGCTCGCGGCCGGCGCGATCGGCATCACCGCGGCCAAGCTGGGCGAGGCCGAGGTGCTGGCCCGCGCCGGCCTCGGCCCGATCCTGATCGCCAACCAGGTCGTTGGCCAGCGGAAGATCGACCGCCTGCTGGCGCTGCCGGAGTCGGTCGAGGTGATCGTCGCGGTGGAGAGCGAGTTCAACATCCGCGAGCTGGAAGAAGGCGCCGCGCGCAGCGGCCGCACACCGCAGGCGATCGTCGAAGTGGACACGGGCATGCACCGCTGCGGCTCGGCCAATCCGGAAGAGACGGTCGAGCTGGTGCAGCGGCTGCTGGCCGGGCCGGTGCGCTACCGCGGCATCATGGGCTACGAGGGACACGCCGTCCTGCAGAAGGACCCGCAGGAGCGGATTAAGCTGGCCGATGCCGCGCTGGCCACGCTCGGCCGCCACGTCGCCGCGCTGCAGGCGGCGGGGCTGGCGCCCGAGATCGTCAGCGCCGGCGGCACCGGCACCTTCGACATCGCCGCCAGCGCGCCGCATGTGACCGAAGTCCAGGCCGGCTCGTACGTCTTCATGGATGGCGCCTACCGCGCCGTGCGGCCGGACCTGGGCCAGCCGGCGCTGACCCTGCTGACGACGGTGATCGCGCGGCACGGCGACGTGGCGATCGTGGACTGCGGCATGAAGTCGCTCTCGAGCGAGTTCGGGCCGCCGCAGGGCCAGTGGCACGGACTGCCGGTGAAGATCCTGCGCCTCAGCGAAGAGCACGGCCACCTCGACGTGGCCGGCACGGATCTGCAGCCGGGTGACAAGGTCGAGCTGGTGCCCTCGCACGGCGACACCACGATCAATATGCACGCCGAGTACAACGTTGTGCGCGGCGATGAGGTCGTCGCCGTCTGGCCGATCGAGGCGGCGCGTGCCTACAAGTAGACTCTTGTTCCACCTGCCGTTCCTTTCGGGCGCGGCGCCCGGCCAATCGGTGCCCGCGCTGGGTTTGGACGAAGCCATGCTGCGCGACCTGGCCGCTCAGCCTGGCGAGCGGTTGCTGCTCATCGGCTGCCGGTTGGCGGGTGGCGCGTCGCGGGAGACGAACGTGCTGCCGGAAGCGGCGGAAGCGGTGCGCTGCGATGCGCGGGCGCTGCCGCTGCTTTCGCACGCGATCGACGCCGTGCTCGCCTCCGCGGCCACGCTCGCCGACGATGCAGCCCTCAATGAGTGCCGGCGGGCACTGGCTCCGAGCGGCACGCTGGTCGCGCTGGACGATGGCGGTGGGCAGCTTCCGGCAGCGGTAGCCGGCCTGCGTGCCGCGGGTTTCAGCATCGAACGCGAGGACGAGGGCGCCGTGGTCGCGCGGGCGCCGCGCGGCTTCCGGCCGGCCGCCGGCTGAGTGCCGGCTAGGCCGGCTCGACCTCCACGATCAGCTCGATCTCCACAGGCATCTCGTTGGGCAGCGACTGCATGCCCACGGCCGCCCGCGCGTGGCGCCCCGCCTCGCCGAAAACTTCCACGAAGAAGTCGGAGGCGCCGTTGATCACATACGGCTGGCGGCCGAAATGCGGGGTGCAGTTCACCATGCCCAGCATCTTGATCAGTTGCCGCACCTTGTCCAGGTCGCCGATCGCGAGCTTGAGCGTGGCGAGCAGGTTGACTGCCGTCTCCCGCGCCGCCTGGTAGCCCTGCTCCTCGCTGTACGTGCCGCCCTCTTCCTTCGCGCCGACCTTGCCCACCCACTGCGGCGTGCTGCCGCGGTTCGGTCCGTGGCCGGCGAGATAGACCAGGTTGCCGGTGCGCCGCCAGGTGACGAAGTTCATCCCCGCGCGCCCTGACCCGCTCGCCTCCGGCAGCTCAAGCCCCAGCTCCTTCAGCCGCGCTTCGATCTTCACGCCACGCCTCCGGCCGCGGGATTGCCGGGGCGATGGCTGGCGCCCGGCGCACGGCAAGCGCAGTATACGCTGCGTGACGGGGCGGCTTCGCCGCCGCTCGGAGGGACCGGTCACCATGCCTGCAGCCGCTGCACCATTGCGCCTGATCATCGATACGGACATCGGCACCGACGACGCCCTGGCGCTGATCATGGCGCTGCGCCATCCCGGCGCCGGCGTGGAGCTGATCACCACCGTCGCCGGCAACGCGCCGCTGGAGCACACCACGCGCAACGCGCTCTACGTCGCCGAGCTGTGCGGCAGCGACGTGCCCGTGCACGCGGGCTGCGCTCGCCCCCTCCTGCGCGAGCCGGGCGACGCGCGCCACGTGCACGGCGAAGACGGCCTCGGCGACTTCGGCTTCCCTCTGCCGAAGCGAGAAGCGGGCAAGAGCCACGCCGCGATCGCGCTGATCGAGACGATCCGCTCCGCCCCCGGCGCGTGCTCGCTGGTCACGCTCGGCCCGCTCACGAACGTGGCGCTGGCGCTCTCGCTCGATCCGCAGATCGCCGGCATGGTGCGGCGCTGCGTGGTGATGGGCGGCGCCGCGGGCCTGGCCGGCAACGTCAGCGCGGCCGCGGAGTTCAACATCTGGGCGGACGCGGAGGCGGCGCAGATCGTCTTCCGCTCCGGCCTGCCGATCACGATGGCCGGCATCGAGCTATGCCGCGGCCCCGCGCGCTCGACGGTGGAAGAGTATGCGCCGCTGGAGGGCTGCTCCGAACAAGTGCCGCACTTCGCCTCGCTGATGTTCACATACATCGGCGGCATGGGCCGCGGCCGCTACGGCTGGCAGGGCGAGGCGGCGATTCCCGACGCGGTGGCGATGGCGATCGCGCTCGACCCGGCGCTGATGCCGGAGTACGTCGACTGCCCGGTCGCGATCGAGACCCGCCCCGGCCTCAGCTACGGCGCCACGCTCCTCGACCGCCGGCCCGGCGCAGACGAGACGGCGGCGGGCAACGTCCGCGTCGCGCTGTCGCTTGACATCGCCGGCTACAAGAAGCTGCTGTACCGCGCCGTGGGGTTGTGAATCGCGGACCGGCTCAGCCGCCGGCGATGCCGACCAGCAGTTCGAGCGCGTCGCCGTCGGCGAGCGGCGTGTCCAGCTCTACCTGCTGGCCGTTGACGATCGCCAGGATCGTCTCCAGGTCGGGGCCGTGGAAGCCCTCGGCCTCGGCCACGGCGCCCGGCGTCAGCCCCGGCGCGAAGTCGAGAGAAAGCCGCTCCTGCCGCGACGCCGCCCGCTTCGCCAGGATCGGCATCAGCTTGACGTCAACCATCGCTGCGGATCTCCTCCGGCGCGGGTGTTCGTGTGAAATCGGGACGCCGAATGTCGCGCCTGGCGGCGCGAAGGGCGCACGCCGTACGCGCTACGGGATTCCCCAACTACCGACGCACGAAATGCGGCTCGCGGCGCTCCAAAAAGGAGCGTACGCCTTCGCGGTGGTCCTCGGTGGCGAACATGCGGGTCAGGGTCTGCGCGTTGTCGTCCACGTGGGCGCGGGCGTCGCGGGCGAGTCCCTGGTAGAGCAACCGCTTGATCTGCTCGACCGCCAGCGGGGCGCCGCGCGCCATCTGCTGGGCCAGTTCGTCGGCGCGGCCATGCAGCGCTCCGTCCGGTACGACCTCGTCCACCAGGCCGATGCGCAGCGCCTCCGCCGCGTCGATCATCGCGCCGGTATAGAGCAGCTTCGCCGCGCGGGCGAGGCCGATCACGCGCGGCAGCAGCCAGGTGCCGGCGCCCGTGTCTGGCACAAGGCCGCGCTGGGGGAAGATCCAGCTGAAGCGGGCGCTTTCGCCGGCCAGCCGCAGATCGGCCTGCAGGGAGAACTCTGCGCCCAGGCCGACGGCGGCGCCGTTGACGGCGGCGATCACCGGCTTGGGCAGGCTCAGGAGCGTCCAGGGCGCGGGGCGATCGGGGTCGGGAGCCTCGGCGGCACGCGGCCTCGCCTCGGCCGGCAGGCGCTCACTCAGCTCGGCCAGATCGGTGCCGGCGCAGAAGGCGCGGCCGGCGCCGGTGACGACCAGCGCGCGCACCGCGTCGTCGTCGCGCGCCTCGCGTACGGCCGCTTCGATGCGGTCCAGCATCGCGTAGGTGAGCGCATTCATCTTTTCCGGCCGGTTGAAGGTCAGCCAGCCGATCGAGTCGACGCGCTCGTAGGCGATACCGTTCTCGCTCATGCCATCCTCTCGTCCGTGCCGTGACTTCGCTTAGTGCGCCGGCGCCAGCAGCGGCGTCGAGCCCGCCTGCAGCTTGTCGGCCTGCTTCTTCGCGAGCGTCTCGGCCTGCTTGCGCAGGCCCTCTGGCTCGGCGCCGCCCGGCGCGCTGGGCGCCCGCAGGGCCACGAGCATGAGGTAGCCGCCGGAGCGCACATAGACGCGGTACGAGTGCCAGGTACGCGCCGCGTCGCCGTCGCCCTGTGTCCAGCTGATCTGGAAGGCGGCCGAGTCGTCGCCCAGGACGTCGAAGTCCTGGAGCAACGCGGTGCGCACGTCGCGCGCGTCGGGCACCTCGGTCTGCAGATCCTGCTGCACGTCCGCGGGGCCGACATCCTCGTCGGAGGCAGCCGTGACGAACTCCGCAGCTTCGTCGATCGACTTCTGTCCCAGTGTGATCAGCAGATTCGTGGCGGGCGGCGCGGCGGCGCCGTTTGCCTGCTGCGCCTTCACGGTGAGCCGGCGCTCGAACTCGCGCGTGGGCTGGGCCACGGGCTGGCCGTCGTCGTCCACGTACTGATCAGACGCGATCGCGTAGGCGCCGCCGAGGTCGGCGGGGGCGAGCGCCAGCAGCGCCAGCACGACGGGCGAGACCTTCTTCGCCTGCGCCGTGTGGCCGTGCGCGCAGGCGGTGAACGCCAGCACCAGCAGCGCCATGCCGGCCAGCAGTGCCCAGCGGCCGGAGTGCGAGGGCGGATCAACGGCCCGCGCGGATCCCTTCATACGGGTCAGTGTAGCACCGCACCACGTGCGGCCGTGTCAGTGCGGTTCCAGCACCAGCGGCGTGTCCTCGCGGTTGGCCCATTCGCGCATCGAGCCGTCGTAGTTGCGGACGTTGTTCCAGCCCAGGAGCTTCAGCACAAACATTCCGTGCGCCGCACGGATGCCTCCCTGTCAGTAGGTGACCACTTCTGACTCGGGTGAGATGCCCTCCTTCGTGAGCATGCTGCGCAACTGCTCGGCGGGCAGGAAGGTGCGCCTGTCGTCCTTCGTGACGAAGTTGAGCCATTCGAGATGCACGGCGCCGGGCACGTGGCCGGCGCGCGTGTTGCCGCGGTTGTTGGCGCCCCGCCACTCCTCGTCGGTGCGCACGTCCAGGATCTGCGTGCCGGTCTTGCCGATCTTGGCCTTCAGACCATCTACGCGGCAGATCAGGTCTTCGTTCGGCTTCGCGTGAAACGTGGCCGGCTCGGCGTGTGTCTGGTGGAAGGTGACCGGGCGGCCTTCGGTGAGCCAGCGGTGCCAGCCGCCGTTCAGCACCTTCGTCTTCGTGTGGCCGTAGTAGTTGAGCACCCACCACAGCCGCGTCGCCACGAGCGCGTTGTTGTCGTCGTAGGTCACGACGGTCGTGTCATTGTTGACGCCGAGCCGGCCCATGAGCTGTTCGAAGCCCTCGGGCGGCATCACGAACGTCTCGTCGGCCGGATCCTTGATGTAGATGTGCACGGGCAGGCCGACCGCGCCGGGAATGTGCGCCCGGCGGTAGGCTTCGAGCGTCGCGCAGTCGATCATCCGCACATCGGGATCGTTGACATGCGCGGCGAGCCAGTCGGGCTCGGCCAGCAGCTCCGGGTGGGCGTAGCCGGCGGATGCCATCACGCTGCCTCCTGACGCCTTTCATGCGCTGCGAGTTGATGCACTGGCAGGGACGGCAATTATCGTAGCACGCGCCGCCGGGGCACCGTATGCTGTGCCGCAGCAACGCGCGCCGGGCCGCCCGGTGCTGCACTCCGCGCGGATTGCTTCACCGGCCCATCTGCTTCACGGAGGCGCTGCCATGTCCCAGCCGTCACCGGAACCCATCGCCCTGCACGCCGAACTGCTGATCGACGGTGTCTCGCCCGAGCCGCTGCGCGACGGCGTCGTATTGATTGAAAACGGCGCGATCGCGGCTGCCGGCCCGGCCGGCAAGGTACACGTGCCGGCCGGCGCCCGGCGCATCGAGCTGGGCGAGCGCACGCTGCTGCCCGGCCTGATGGACGTGCACGTGCACCTGCGCGGCGGGCGCAGCTACATGGACATCACCACGCCGCACGACCTGCAGGTGCTGCGCGCCGCCGAGGACTGTCGCAAGCTGCTCGATGCCGGCTTCACCACGGTGCGCGACGTGGGCTCCGAGGTGGCCCTCTCGCTGAAGCGGGCGGTGAACGAGGGCGCGATCGCCGGACCGCGCATCTACGCGGCGGGGCCGATCATCTCGCAGACCGGCGGCCACGCCGACCAACACTACCGGCCGCTGGAAGAGGCGCGCCGCCGCCCCGGCGCGATTCTGGCCGATTCGCCGGAGGAGTGCCGACGCGCCGTGCGCACCGCCATCCGCGCCGGCGCCGATCTGATCAAGATCTGCACCACGGGCGGCGTCGGCTCGGAGAACGACGACCCCGAGGACGAGCACTTCACCGGCGAGGAGATCGCCGCGATCGTGGAGGAGGCGCACCGGGCGAAGCGGCGCGTGGCCGCGCACGCGCAGGGCAAGGCGGGCATCCTCAACGCCGTGCGCGCCGGTATCGACTCGATCGAGCACGGCTACTACTTGGACGAGGAGTGCGCCGAGGAGATGAAGCGGCGCGGTACCTGCTTCGTGCCCACGCTGGCGCTGCTGGCCGTCTACCGCCGCGCCGCGAACAGCCCGCACGACATGCCGCCCTGGCGGCTGCGCAAGCAACAGGTGGCGATCGCCGCGATCGAGCGCTCCTTTCCCCTCGCCTGCCAGAGCGGCCTGGCGATCGGCGCCGGCTCGGACTACTTCGGCGGCCCGCTGCGCGCCCATGGCGACAACGCCGACGAGCCGGTGAGCATGGCGCACGAGGGTATGGCGCCGATGGCGGCGATCCAGGCGGCCACGGCCGGCAGCGCCCGCGTGATCGGCATCGACCGGCACACCGGCACGCTCGAGCCGGGCAAATGGGCCGACGTAATCGCCGTGGACGGCGACCCGCTGGCCGACATCGAGGCGCTGCGCCGCGTCGCCTTCGTGATGAAGGACGGCGCCGTCTACAAGCAGCCGGCTGCCTGAAACGGCATGGACTCAGCGGCGTTGGAGGGTGAAGCCTGACTGGAGCGCGGCCGGCTCAGCCGTCCCAGCCTGCGACCAGGTCTCGTGCCATCGCCTCGGCTGCGAGTTCGCGTTCTTCCTCGATGCCCTTGAAGGACTGGTCGGTATGTAAGGCCCCGCTGTCCTTGCCACGACGCTGTCCGCGGGCGGGCCGGCGAGGACTGCTTCCAGCGCCGGGTTGTACGGCGCCGGTGTGATTTTGGCGGCGCTCAGCGGAATCAGCATCGCCACATCCTCATCCCGGCGCCGCGGGCGGCATGGCCGTCCGGTCCGGCGCACCTCTTCGGCCAGGCGCGCCAGCTCCGGGCTGTTGGTGACGTCTATCGACGCTGTTTCATGCGTCGTCTCGCCTCGCTCCTGCGCAAGAAGCGTATGACGGCAGCGACGGATGGCGGTCCGCTCGCGACGGCCAACGGATCGTGGGGCGGTCCGTTGCCCTGCGGGTGCTTAGCTAGCGGCCGCTGCAGTCTCCGGCAAATTCACCGAGGCGACGATCACGCCGCCGGGAGGAACCGGCTGACCGTCCTCTCGGAGCGCCTCGATGTGGGAGGCGATCGCCCCACGTGCGTCGCCCAGCAGGTCTTCGAGCGATTCGCCCTGGGCGAAACAGCCGGGCAGTGCTGGAACCTCGGCCCAGTAGCCGCCTTCTTCGGCGGGATGAATCACGATAATGTAGTCCATCAGCGATGCCCTTCCAAGACGAGGACGAACTCCTCCTCGCTGTGTCCTGCCTTGCGGATGGCGGCCCTAAGAAGGTCGATCTTGACCGGTTCTCGCCACCCCGAAAACGTCACAACGTGGCCAATCGGCATCTTGATGTTTATGTGACCCTTCGCACTGCTCTGCCGGCACGTTCAAGCGCCCGGACCGCGTCACGCGGACGTCTATCTCACAGCTCGCCCACTCGCATTCTCCCACGCTGGCTCAGCCCGACGTTAGCTGCTCAGCGTCGTCGCCGCGCCCACCGCTGCCGGCTCTGCACTGACTTCGTGCACCAGCTGGAGGGCGCGGCCGAGCGTGTCCAGCCGCTCCTGCATCGTCTCGCCCGCTGGATCGAGGCGCAGCGTGGTGATGCCGGCGTTCCGGTAGGCGCGGATGCGCTCGCGCACCATCTCCTCGGTGCCGAGCAGGTTGGCGTGCAACACCATCTCGTCCGGCACCAGCGCCGCCGCCTGCTCACGCTGGCCGTCGAGCCAGAGCCGTTGCACGGCCAGCGCCTCCTCCTCGAAGCCGGCGCGGCGGAAGGCCTGGTTGTAGAAGTTGTGCCGGCGCGAGCCCATCGCGCCCAGCGTGAAGGCCAGGCCGGGCCGGCGCACGGCGATCAGCCGCTCCAGATCGTCGCCGAAGGCCACGGCGCCGCCCGCCTGCAGGTCGATGTTGGTCAGCCGGCGGCCGGCCTGCTCGGCGCCATGGCGCAGATGCGTGAAGAAGACGTCTGCATGCTCGGGCATGAACGAGGTGCCGAGCCAGCCGTCCGCAAGCTCGCCGGTCAGCTCCAGGCTCTTCGGGCTGAGCGTGGCCAGGTAGATCGGGATCGGCCGCGACTGCGCGCCGGACTTCAACGCTTTGCCCTCGCCGCCGGGACGCGGCAGCTCGTATACCTCGCCCTTGTAGACGACGCGCTCGCCGCGCGCGGCCATGCGCACGATCTCGAGATACTCGCGCATCCGCTGCACCGGCCGCCGGAAGGGGATGCCGTGCCAGCCCTCGATCACTTGCGGTCCGCTGGCGCCTAGGCCAAGCACGAAGCGCCCGTTCGACATCGAAGCCAGGCTCAGCGCCGTCATCGCCGCCATTGCGGGCGTGCGGGCGCCGACCTGCATGATGCCGGTGCCGAGCTGGACGCGCGCGGTCTTCGCCGCGATGTAGGCCAGCGGCGTGACCGCGTCGTGCGCCCAGGCCTCCGCCGACCAGATCGCGTCCACGCCGAGCCGCTCGGCCTCGACGGCGTAGGCGGAGGCGCTCTCCCAGTCTTCGATCGCCAGCCGGTGAAAGCCGATCGCTACGCGCATGACCGTTCTCCTCACGCCGGGCGGCGTGCTGGCCACCCTCCCGCAGCTTGGCATTGCCGCCATACCGAGGGCAATGCGCCGGGGCGCCGACCGATCCCGCCGCTCCTGCCGTGGACGGCCGCTGCCGCCCCTGCTATGCTGCGTTCGTCACGACCGCGCACAAGAAGGGCCGTCCTATGGGTGTCACTCGCCTGCGCACCGCCTGAGCGGAGCCCGCCGGGTTCGTCGCCTGGGCGGATTTGCGCCGGCGCCTGCCAGTGCGCCGCGCGACCCCCTCGTCGGTACCACGCTCCCGATCGATCCGGGCTCCGCTCCACGCCGCAGCGCTGTTCAGCGCGCGGCGTTTTGCTGTGCCCGAATTCCGTACGGGAGCATGCCATGTCCGCCGCACGCGATCTCAGCCTCCGCTGCACACAGAATTTCCTTACCGACCCGGCGCTGATCGATTGCCTGCTCGACGCCTCGACGATCGGGCCGGACGACCAGGTCTACGAGATCGGGCCGGGCACGGGCAGCATCACCGAGCGGCTGCTGCGCCGCTGCCGCCGGGTGATCGCCGTCGAAAAGGACCCGGCGCTGGTGCGGCGCTTGACAGAGCGCTTCGCCGGCTGTCCGCGCCTCACGCTGCGGCAGGGAGACGCGCTCACTGCGCTGTTGCCGGCCGCGCCGTACAAGGTCTTCGCCAGTCTTCCCTTCAACAGAACGGCGGCGATCGTCTCGCGCCTTACCCACGCCGCGCCGCCGCCGGAGGACCAGTACCTCGTGGTGCAGCACGAAGCCGCCTTGCGCTTTTGCGGCCGGCCGGCAACCACGCTCTACGCGCTGCTGCTCGCGCCCTGGTTCGAGGCCGGCATTATTCATCGCTTCCGGCGCAGCGACTTCGCGCCGCGGCCGGGCGTCGATGTCGTGCTGCTGCGCCTCGCCAAGCGCGGGCCGCCGCTCTTGCCGGCCGCACAGGCGCAGCGCTACCGCGACTTCGTAACGTTCGCCTTCACCTGCCGCCAGCCTTCGCTTGCGGAGACGCTGCACCGGCTGGAACCCGGCCGCTGGCCGCGGCGCGCCCTCGCCGACACCGGCATCGGGCCGAACGCTCGGCCGGGTGAGGTTCCCGTCGAGCGCTGGCTGTGTCTATTCGAGGCGTTTCGGCGCGGCGCCGGCACCCTGGCCCACGATCGGGTGCAGGGCGCCGAGGCTCGCCAGCGCCGGCAGCAGACCCGCCTGCACAAGCAGCACCGCACCCGCGGCCGGGCGACGGGACCGGGCCCACCGCGACGGCGCAACAGCGGTTGGCCCGCGGCGGACCGCCTGGATTGCCACATCAACAGCTCGTCGCGCTTCAGCGCGGCGTTTCACCTGGATCGGGCGGGTGAGCTGCTCGCAAAGCAAACGAGGACACCCGAGCGGAGGACCGCGTGAGATCTGAGCCCGCGATCGACCGCCGCCTGCTGCCTGCTGCACGCCGGCGATGACGAACGCTGCTTCCTCAAGCTCCGGACGCGGCTGCGGCTCGGGGAGCCGGCGGCGCAACCTGCTTCGCCCTACGCCCCTCGCCCTTCGCCCAGGTGCAGGCCGAGCACGCCGCCGAACTCGCGCAGGTCGCGCTGCAGCGCCTCAGCCTCGCGGCCGTCGGCGCGGGCCTGCTCGATTGCGCCGGCCATCTCCGCCAGCAGGGCAAGCACCGCCGGCGTGTTGAGGTCGTCGTCCATCAGCGCGAAGAAGCGCTCGGTGAACGGCCCACCGGCGCCGCCCGCCTTGATCGCCTCGCCCTTCGCGCCCGGCTGGGGACCGGCGGCGCGGGCGAGGCGGGTGGCCAGTTCGGAAGCGCGGCGCAGCTCCGCCTCGTCGTAGTCCGGCGACTCGCGGTAGTGCGTACTCAGCAGGTAGAGGCGGATCGCGTCGCTGGAGTAGGTTTCGAGCAGGTCGGACACCTGGATCAGGTTCTTGAGCGACTTGCTCATCTTCTCGCCCGCCAGCCGCACCATGCCGACGTGCGCCCAGGCCCGCACCACCGGCGACACGCCCAAGAATGCCTCCGACTGGGCGATCTCGCACTCGTGGTGCGGGAAGACGAGGTCGTGCCCGCCGCCGTGCACGGTCACACTTTCGCCCAGGTAGCGCAGGGCCATGGCGCTGCACTCGATGTGCCAGCCGGGGCGGCCCTCACCCCAGGGGCTGCTCCAATGCGGCTCGCCGGGCAGGCTGCGCTGCCAGAGAGTGAAGTCGCGGCGGTCGTGCTTGAGCGCGTGCAGCCGCTCCGGCTCCGTATCGGAGATCAGCGCCTCGCCCGTGCGGCCGCTGAGCCGGCCGAAGCGCGGGAAGGCGGCGGCGCGGAAGAAGACGTGGCCGTCCACGACGTACGCTGTGCCCTCGGCCACCAGCTTCTGCCCCATGGCGATCATGTAGGCGATCTCTTCCGTCGCCTTCGGGTTGTAGGTCGGCGGGCGCACGTTGATCGCGCGCATGTCGCAGTCGTAGAGCGCCACGTTCTCGTCCACGACCTTCGTCGTCGGCTCCTCCAGCTCGCGGGCGCGGCGGATAATGTCGTCGTCCACGTCGGTGATGTTCTGCACGTGCGTCACCGCGTGGCCGCGGAACTCGAGATAGCGGCGCAGCGTGTCGAAGGTGACGGCGACGAAGGCGTGGCCGAGATGCCCGACGTCGTAGGGCGTGATGCCGCAGACGTAGATGGTGACGGGCGTCTCCGGCGCGATCGTGACCGTGCCGGCGCTGAGCGTGTCGTAGATCTGCATGCCTCTGCCTTAGGGAATCGGGGATGTGCCAGACCGCGGAGCGGGCTGTTGAAACCAACACGGAACAGTATAGGGGATAGGGCGCAGGGCGTTGGGCGTAGGGAGACGGCGGCGCCGGCCGCACGGCTGGAGCGCGCGTGATTGGCTTCACGGGCCGCGGCTTCGGGAGGCGAAGGGAATCTACGCGCACATCGGGGAGCAGCGACCGCGGAGAAGCCGGGCAAGCGCTGCGCCGCGATTGGCCCAACCGGGCGAATCGCGGCGCCGGTGTATCGCGTGCTGGCTCAGCCTGATCGAGTGATCAGGCCGACGGGGCTGGAAGCAGCTTTGTCAGCCGCCTGGGCGCGGTCATGCGGTAGCTTTCAAGCACGAAGCCGGCGATCTCCTCCCAGTCCGGCCCTACGTCCAGGTGCACGCCGATCCAGCCGTTGCGCCCGACGTACGGCGGCACGAAGAAGCGTGTCGGATCGGCGCCGACGAGGATCTGCTGTGCGCCGGGCGGCGCCTTGCACCAGAGCGAGGGGCGACCGTCGCCGCCGGCCTGCATGGCGAAGATCTTCTCCCGCACGCGGAACGTCGGCGTCTCTTCCCAGGTCAGTTTCTCCGTCGCCTCGGGCAGGGCGAGGCAGATCGTGCGCAGCTCGGCCAGCGGTTCGATCGGCATTGGGGTCATCCTTACGGCGCCTGGGCGGGGAGTGAGCTTACTTCATCTGTACCGGCTCGAAGTCCGGGTTGGGCGTCATGATGCTCCAGCGGTGGCCGAACGGATCGACCACCCAGCCGCCGCGGCCGTAGGGCTCATCTTGGAGCGGACGCTCGACCGTCGCGCCCGCGTCCAGCGCCCGCTGGAAGGCCGCGTCGGCGTCGTCCACGTCGAACACGAACGAGGTCGAGTTGCCGCCCAGGCTGCGCGGACTGAAAACGCCAAGCTCCGGCGCCTCGTCGGAAAGCATCAGCAGCGTGTCGCCGATCACGATCTCGGCGTGGCCGATGCGTCCGTCCGGCATCTCCAGCCGGTACCGTTCCGTGGCGCCGAAGGCCCGCGTGTAGAACTGAATTGCCTCGGCCGCGCCCTTGGCGCAGAGATAAGCCGTCACCCGGCGCACGCCGGTGTGCGTTTGCGTCGCGTTCATGGTCTTCCTCCGATTATGTTCCCAGCACGGGCTCGCGCCGCGGCTGAGGCGTGCGGCAGGTAGTTGCCGATGCTCCAGAGGTTGCCTTCGGGGTCGCCCACGGTGAAGGCGCGGCAGAGCCAGTCGATCGCGGCGGGCGCGTCCTGAAAACTGATGAAGGGGAAGTAATTTGCGGTTACGGTCGGTGGATTGGTCATTGCCGGTCTCCGCCCTTTTTCGGCCGTAGTACAAACGTTCTAACTGCCGGCGAAGCGCCTGTCAAGCGAGAGCACGAGGCGGGAGCGCCGACGCCATCCCTTCAAGTGTGGCATTGAGTTGCCGTGCCGCAGACCATCGTTCCGTCGAGCGCCCAGTTCACTGCCACGCTCGGCCCTGAGCCGGCCTTGCCACCTTGCTAGAATGGGGCGCATCTTTCAGACGTGCGCCTCGAGGCCGCGCCATGGCCGAGCTGCCCACCGGCACGATCACGTTTCTGTTTACCGACGTCGAGGGCTCGACGCGGCTGTGGGAGCAGCATCCTCAAACGATGCGCGGCGTGATGGCCCGCCACGACGCCCTGCTCACCGAGATCTTCGCGCGGCACGACGGCGTGGTGGTACGCCCGCGCGGCGAGGGCGACTCGCTGTTCGCCGTGTTCGTGCGCGCCTCGGCTGCCGTGGCCGCGGCGCTGGCGGGGCAGGGGCGCTTCAGGCCGAGGACTGGGGGGCGGTCGGGCCGCTGCGGGTGCGCATGGCGCTGCACACCGGCGAGGCCGACCTCAGAGAGGGCGACTACTACGGCAGCGCCGTGAACCGCTGTGCCCGCATTCGCGGCGCCGGCCACGGCGGCCAGGTCTTGCTCTCCGAGGCGACAGCCCAGCTCGTGCGGGAGGCGCTGCCGCCCGGCGCGAGCCTGCGCGAGCTGGGCCGCCACCGCCTGCGCGACCTCAGCGAGCCGGAGCGGATCTTCCAGCTCGACGCCACCGGCTTGCCCAACGCCTTCCCGCCGCTGAAGACACTGGACGCCCACATTCACAACCTGCCGCTCCAGCTCACCAGTTTCATCGGGCGCGAAGGTGAACTGGCTGCGCTTGTGGTGCTGCTCGATCAGCACCGGCTGGTCACCCTGACCGGCCCCGGCGGCACCGGCAAGACGCGCCTGGCGTTGCAGGTGGCGGCCGAGCTGCTGGATGCCTTCCCCGACGGCGTCTTCTTCGTCGACCTGGCGCCGCTGCACGAGCCGACGCTCGTGCCCCCCGCGGTCGCGCAGGTCCTCGGGGTGCAGAGCCTGCCGGAGGTGCCGGCCCGCGAGAGTGTCGTGCGCTTCCTGCGCGACAAGCGGCTGCTGCTCGTGTTGGACAACTACGAGCATCTGCTCCCCGCCGCGGAGTTTGTCGGCGCGCTGCTGCAGGCAATCCCTACGGTGTCCGTGCTGGTGACGAGCCGGGCGCCGCTGCGCATCTCCGGTGAATGGGAGGATCCGGTCGCCCCCTTGCCGCTGCCCGACGCCGACCAGGCGTCGCTGGCGGCCCTGCAGCCGAACCCGGCGGTCGGCCTGTTCGTGCAGCGCGCCCAGGCGCTGCGGCCCGCCTTCGCGCTGAGCGCGGAGAACGCCGCCAGCGTGGCGGCTATCTGCACCCGGCTGGACGGCCTGCCGCTGGCGATCGAGCTGGCGGCCACGCGGGTACGGGTGTTGCCGCCGGCCGCGCTGCTTTCGCGGCTGGACCAGCGCTTGCCGGTGCTGACCGGCGGAGTCCGTACGCTGCCGGCGCGGCAGCAGACGCTGCGCGCCACCATCGCCTGGAGCTATGCCCTGCTTGCGCCCGCCGAACAGGTGCTCTTCCGCCGACTCGGCGTGTTCGTCGGTGGTTTCGAGTTGAGCGCGGCGGAGACGGTTGGCGCAGACGAGGACGGCAGGGGTACGGATGTGCTGGAGGGGATCGCGACGCTGGCGGAGCATAGCCTGATCCAGGCACGGCCGGCGGTGGAAGGCGAGCCACGCTTCGCGATGTTGGAGACGATTCGTGAGTTCGCGCTGGAACAGCTGGTGGCGAGCGGTGAGGAGGCGGCGGTGCGTGGCCGCCATGCGCGGGCGATGCTGACGCTGGCTGAGTCCTCGGAGCAGGGGATGATGGGGCGGGGGCGCACCGCGTGGTTGGCGCGGCTGGGGGCCGACCGCGACAACCTGTGGGCGGCGCTGCGCTGGCTGCGCGATCAAGGCGAGATCGAGCCGGCGCTGAACCTCGTCGGCGCTCTGGTGTTCTGGTTCCAGTTCGACGCCAGGCGAGAGGATCTGCGCGAGATTGAGGCGTTGATGGCCCTGCCGGCCGCCGCCGGACACACCGCGGCGCGCGCCCGCGCGCTGCTCACCGCGGGCATGGTCGCCCTCCCGTTTGACTTATTCCAAACCGCTGCCGCTCGGTGCGCCGAGAGCGCGGCCATTTGGCGCGAGTTGGGAGACAGCCGGCGGTGCGCTCTTGCCCAGATACGTCACTCGACTGCACTGAGCCGCATCGATCCGGCTGCCGCCCGCATGCTGGCCGGAGAGAGCGTTGCTTTCCTGCGTTCCGGCCACGACCAATGGAGCCTTGGTGTCGCGCTGATTGCGCTGGCGGTGGCCCTGCAGGCTGAGGGTGACCCGGAGGCCGCCAGACCATTGTTCGAGGAAGCCCTCGCGATCTTCAACGAGCTCGGCGATCCGTGGGCGCCGACCCGGCCTCTCTATTTCCTTGCGCTGATCGCCTTCGAGCGCGGCGACATGGCGGAGGCGCTGACGCTGGCGGAACGATCGGCAGCAGCGAGTCGGGCGTCGGGTATAGCGAGCCGGGCATCGGGTATGCGCCTCTTCCTGCCGAACGGGCTCGAGCTGGCGGGGCGCGCTGCCCTGCAGCAGGGCGACCTGCAGCGGGCGGAGGAATATCTGGCCGCTGCACTGCGGCTGTTCTGGGAGCGCCGCATGCCCGGGGGTACGGTGTCGGTACTCCACGCGTTCGGGCTTTGTGCTGCCGCGCACGGCGATCTCCAGGCGGCAGTGCGGCTCATCGGCGCCGCCGCGGTGCTGGAGGAGGCAAACGAGACGTCGGTTCAACCCCAGTACAAAACAGACACCGAGCGGACGTTGCTGGCGGCCCGAGCGGATCTGGGCGACGCCGCATTTGAGCAGGCATGGCAAGAGGGTCGTGGGCTGAGCGAGAGCCAGGCCGTGGCCGAGGCGCTGGCGCTGGCCGTGGAGCCCCGGCAAGGCGCCCACTCCGCGACCACCTGATTTTCATGTACGTCATTTGGGAGAGTGCCACGCTGGAAGTGGCGCAGCGAACGGTGCGGGACGGCGAAGGGGCAAGGCGATAGTCGCGAGAGAGTTTGAGCGACGGCTGCTCACGCTCGACGAATACGAGCGCACGATCGAGGCCGGCATCCTGGGCGAGGACGAGCGCCTTGAACTCTGGGAAGGAGAGATCCTCTGCACGTCGCCCATCGGCAAGAAGCATCAGGCCGGTGTGGGCCGTCTGGCGAACGTATTTGGCGGCAGGCTTCACGGAGCGGCGGTTGTGCGGGCACAGGGCTCGTTTCGGCATGCACGACGGCTCGGAGCCGGAGCCCAACCTGCTGCTGTTGCGCCATCGTGATGACGTCTACGAGGATGCTCTGCCGGGCCCGGCGGATGTGCTGCTGGTCGAAGTCGCGGACAGCTCGCTGGCGATCGACCGCGATCAGAAGCTGCCGCGCTACGCCGCCGCCGGTACCGTCGAGGTCTGGATCGGGGATCTGCAGGGCGATGGGCTGCTCGTCTACCGCGAGCCTAAGACATGGTTTCAAAACCGGCGTTCACGTTCGATCGCATCTCTGCAAGCGGGAACCCGAGCCGGTTTTGAAACCATCTGTAAGGATGGGCGCTACACGAAGACTGAGCTCGTTGAAGGCGGCACGCTCTCGCCCCTCGCCTTTCCCCAGCTCGTGCTCGCGCTTGACGACGTGCTCGGCCCGCGCGACTGAGCGGTGGTTCGGGGTCGGCAGAGTACACTGAAGGCGGAACACCTCGCAGTGTCAGCCGCAAGGATCGCTCATGCAAGCGCAGACCCAGCCGCGCGAGGGCACCGGGTCACGGCCGCTGGCCGGCCGTGTCGCCGTGCTCTACACCAGCGCCCACACCGTGCTGCCCGACATCGCCCGGCTGATGGAACTGGCCGGCGTGCGCGAGGCGCTTGACCCCGCCGCGCCCACCGCGCTCAAGGTCAACATCTCCTGGCAGCGCTACTATCCCGCCTGCTCCACCAGCCCGTGGCAGCTCGACGGCGCGATCCGCGGCCTGCGCGGCGCCGGCTACCGCGACCTCGTCGCTGTGCAGAACGGCACCGTCGTGGTCGATTCGCACGAGGGCGAGCGGCGCAACAAGCACCTCGGCGTCTTGCGGCGCCAGTGCGTGCCCAGCGTGCACGTCACCGACGCCGGCACGAAGCGGGTGCGCTACGCGCCGAAGGCCGAGCTCCTGGCGCTGGACCGCATCTTCCCCGACGGCATCGAGATTCCCGAAATCCTGTTCGGCAAGAACGTCGTGCATCTGCCCACGCTGAAGACACACGTCTTCACCACGATCACCGGTGCGATGAAGAACGGCTTCGGTGGGCTGCTGGACAACAACCGCCACTGGGCGCACGCGCAGATCCACGAGACGCTGGTCGACCTGCTGGCGATTCAGCAGGAGATCCACGCCGGCGTCTTCGCGGTGATGGACGGCACGATCGCCGGCGACGGCCCCGGCCCCCGCGCCATGCGCCCGCACGTCAAGAACCTGCTGATCGCCGGCAGCGACCTGGTCGCCGTCGATGCCGTGTCGGCGAAGCTGCAGGGCTTCGCGCCGCTCTCGTTGCCCTTCATCCGCCTGGCGCACGAGCGCGGCCTCGGCGTGGGCGACCCCGAGCAGATCGAGATCGTCGGCCTCGACATCAGCGGCATCGACTTCGGCTTCAGCCGCAGCGAAGACACCTTCGCCAGCCGCGGCCAGAAGCTGATCTACTGGGGTCCGCTCAAGCGCTTCGAGCACGCGCTGCTGCGCTCGCGCATTGCGCCGTGGTCGTTCGTCGCCTCGAACCTCTACCACAACGGCTTCTGGTACCCGTTCATCGGCCGCCGCCGGGCCACCCAAATGCGCGATACCGAATGGGGCCGCCTCTTCCGCCGCTACCGCTGAGCGACTGAATCGCACACCTCGAAATCCCCCTCTCCATTCCACAGCTTCCCGCTCTCCATTCCACAGCTCCATTCCACAGCTTCCCCCTCTCCATTTCATGGAGAGGGGGCCAGGGGGTGAGGCCACGCCGCTCACGCTGCGCCCCTGCCGCATCGAGGACATCCCGGCCGTGCTCGCGCTCTGGCAGCGCGCCGGCGCCGTGCCGCGGCCCACCGACCATGCAGCGGCCCTGCGGCTGCGGCTGGAGCGCGACGCCGAGCTGTTCCTGCTGGCCCTGGACGGCGATCGGCTGGCCGGCAGCCTGCTGGGCGGCTGGGACGGCTGGCGCGGCAATATGTACCGCCTCGCCGTCGATCCGGACTACCGGCGCACGGGCGTCGCGCGCCGGCTGGTGCTGGCCGTCGAGTCGGCGCTGCGGGCAAAGGGCGCCGAGCGCATCACCAGCCTCGTCTTCGAAGCCGAGCCGGGCGCCGCCGCGTTCTGGCGCAACGCCGGCTACGCGCCCGACCCGGCCACCCGCCGCTACGCCAAAGATCTGCCGCAACGCACTGACCCGACCTGAGCGCGGCGCCCATTCGCGTTGCTGTTATTGAATTACAGAACAGGTGGTCGTATACTGGGTCCATGACCAGCGACGAGCGGGACGAACGGGACTATCAAGCGGCCAAACAGCGCGTCGAGGAGCTGCGCGCGCTGATCGCCAACGCCAACTACCGCTACTTCGTGCTCGACGAACCGGAGGTCGCCGACGCGCAGTACGACGCCTGGATGCGCGAGCTGCGCGAGCTCGAAGCGCGCTTCCCCGACCTGATCGCCCCGGATTCGCCCACGCAGCGCGTCAGCGGTGAGCCTTCGGAGAAGTTCGCCGAGGTTATCCACCGCGTGCCGATGCTCAGCCTTGGCAACGCCTTCAGCGCCGACGAACTGCGCGCCTGGTATCGCCGCGCCTGCGAGCGGGCGGACGAGGAGCCGCTGGAGCTGGTCTGCGAGCTGAAGATCGACGGCCTTGCCGTGGCGCTCGTCTACGAGCACGGCGAGCTGATGCAGGGCGCCACGCGCGGCAACGGCGTGCAGGGCGAGAACGTGACCGCCAATCTCAAGACGATTCGCAGCGTGCCGCACCGCGTGCCCGACGGGCCGCCGCGCTTTGAAGCGCGCGGCGAAGCCTACATGACGCGCAGCGGCTTCGAGCGGCTAAACGAGCAGCGCGCCGCGGCCGGCGAACGGCTCTTCGCCAACCCGCGCAACGCCGCGGCTGGTTCCGTGCGCCAGATCGACCCCAGGATCACCGCCTCGCGCCCGCTCAGCACCTTCATCTATCAGCTGGGCTGGGTGGATGGCGCCGAGCCGCCGGACACGCAGTGGCAGGCGCTGAATCTGTTCAAGCAACTCGGCTTCCGCACCAACCCCAATATCCGCCTGGTGCCAGACATTGAGGCCGCGATCGCCTTCACCGAAGAGTGGGGGCCGAAGCGCGAGACGCTCGACTATGACATCGACGGCATCGTGATCAAGGTCAACAGCCTCGAAGTGCAGCGGCGGCTCGGCTTCGTCGGCCGCGACCCGCGCTGGGCGATCGCCTTCAAGTATCCCGCCGTCGAGGCGACGACGAAGCTGCTCGACATCGGCCTCAACGTCGGCCGCACGGGCACGCTCAACCCCTACGCCATCCTCGACCCGGTGCAGCTCGGCGGTGTCACCGTCGGCCTCGCCACGCTACACAACGAAGAGGATATCCGCCGCAAGGACATCCGCATCGGCGACACCGTGATCGTACGGCGGGCCGGCGAGGTCATCCCGCAGGTGGTCGGACCCGTCGCCTCCCTGCGCACGGGCTCGGAAGCACCCTGGTCGATGCCCGAGACCTGCCCCGTCTGCGGCACGCCGGTGGCGCGGCCGGAGGGCGAGGCGATGGTCTACTGTCCCAACCGCGCCTGCCCGGCGCAGTCGTTCCGACTGCTCACCCACTTCGTCAGCCGCGGGGCGATGGACATCCAGGGCATCGGCGAGGCGCTGGCGCAGGCTCTCTTGACCGCCGGCCTCGTCTCCGACCCGGGCGATCTCTACGCCCTGCAGAAGGAGCAACTGGCGGCGCTGGAGCGCATGGGCGAGAAGAGCGCGCAGAACGTGCTCGACCAACTCGAGGCGAGCAAGCAGCGGCCCTTCGGCGCCGTGCTCTTCGCGCTTGGCATTCGCCATGTGGGCGAGGAGAACGCCAAGCTGATCGCCGCGCATTTCGGCACCATCGACGCCGTCATCGCCGCGACGGAGGCCGAGTTGACGGCCGTGCCCGGCGTGGGGCCGCGCATCGCGCAGAGCATCGAGGAGTTTTTCCAGGACGAGCAGAACCGCGCCGTCGTCGAGAAGCTGCGCTCCGCCGGCGTGCGCCTGGCCGAGGAGCCGCGCGAGCAGCGGGAAGGCCCGCTCAGCGGCACACAGTGGGTGATCACCGGCTCGCTCAACGGTCTCGGCATCTCGCAGGCCGAGGCCGAGCAGCAGCTCGAACGGCTCGGCGCCACGATCGGCCAGAGCGTCACGCGCAAGACCTTCGTACTCGTCGTCGGTGAAAAGCCGGGCTCCAAGCTGCAGAAGGCGCAGCAGTACGGCATCCGCACGATCGATACGCGGCAACTCGCGCGGGTGCTGGAGTCGGGAACGCTGCCCGAATAACGCAGTCCTCTGGCCCTGGCACCTCTCCAGCGGGCTGTTTGCTGCTTCGATAGACTTTCAATCTCATCCGAAGCGCTAAGTTTCCGGCCTGTGGCGCGGCCTTTGCCCCTCGATCTGGCTGGGATATACTCAACGGGCCGTGCGCCGCGCCGGCCGGCCCCGTCCGCGCGGCCGACGAAGGGAGTCGCAGCCATTGGCTTTTAACCCCCTGTCGACGCTCTTCGGGCTGTTCTCGCACGATGTCGGCATCGACCTGGGTACTGCAAATACGCTCGTAATGGTGAAGGGGAAAGGCATCGTTATCGACGAACCGTCGGTCGTGGCCATCGACCGGGGCACGAAGCGGATTCTGGCGATCGGCGCCGAGGCGAAACGCATGGTGGGCCGCACGCCCGCCAACATCGTCGCCGTGCGGCCGCTCAAGGACGGCGTGATCTCGGACTTCGAGGTCACGGAGAAGATGCTGCAGCACTTCATCCGCTCCGTGCATGAGCGCTTCGGCTTTGGCTTCCCCCGCCCGCGCGTGGTCGTCGGCATTCCGAGCGGCGTGACCGAGGTCGAGAAGCGCGCCGTGCATGATGCCGCCTTGAACGCAGGCGCCCGCGCGGCCTATCTGATCGAGGAACCGATGGCGGCGGCGATCGGCGCCGGCCTGCCGATCATGGAGGCCAGCGGCACCATGATCGTGGACATCGGCGGCGGCACGACCGAAGTCGCGGTAATCGCGCTCGGCGGCATCGTCGTCAGCACCTCGATCCGCACCGCCGGCGACGAGATGGACCAGGACATCATCGCCTACGCCCGCCAGGTGCATAACCTCTTGATCGGCGAACGCACCGCCGAAGATATCAAGGTCCACGCCGGCTCGGCCTATCCGCTCGAGCCGGAAGTGCAGGTGCAGATCCGCGGCCGTGACCTCGCCACCGGCCTGCCCAAGTCCGTCGACGTGAGCAGCGTCGAGATCCGTGATGCGCTCTCCGGTTCGATCAACGCGATCGTGGACGCGGTGCGCTCCACGATCGAGATCACGCCGCCTGAACTGATCGCCGACCTGATGGCGCACGGCATAGCCCTGGCCGGCGGCGGCGCCCTGCTGCGCGGCCTCGACCGGCGCCTCTCACAGGAGACGCGCTTCCCCGTCTACGTCGCGGAGGATCCGCTCACCTGCGTGGTGCGGGGCACCGGCGACGTGTTGGAAGAGACCGCGATGCTGGCCAAAGTGCAGGCGCGGCTGGCGCAGCGGAGGCCACCGCGATGAGCCTCGCCGCGATGAGATGCGGACAGGTTGCGAGCGCGCCGCGGCGGGTCGTTCCCGCACGAGCGCGGCCAAAGCCTGGCGACATACCGCCTGACGTTCTGGTACCGGTAGCGGTGGGCTGCGTCTGATGTCGCTTTCACGCCCGCTGACGTGGACGCTCTCGATGTTGCTGCTGGCGCTGGCGGCGCTGGGGCTCGCGCGCGCCGGCGGGGCGAACCCGGTGGTGAACGTCGCCGCCCGCGTCCTCGACCCGATCGCCGGCGGCATTCACGCGCTGACGGCGCCCGTCGCGGACTTCGTCACCAATGTGGGCGACTACGGCTCGCTGCGCAAAGAGAACCAGGATCTGCGCGACCAGAATCAACGGCTGAGCACGCAGCTCAGCCAGTTGCGCGAGCAGCAGGCGCAGCAGCAGCAGGTCAACGACCTGAACGGTACTACGCAGCTCTTCCCCAACCAGGACTTCACCCTCGCCGGCGTGATCGCGCGCGACCCCAGCAACGTGCGCGACGCCGTGCTGATCGACAAGGGCACCGGCGACGGCGTGAAGAGCGGCATGGTCGTCGTCGGCAAGGACGGGGCGCTGATCGGCACCGTCTACCGTGCGCTCGCCGGCTCTGCCTGGGTGCGGCTGATCACCGACCCCGACAGCGACGTCAACGGCATGGTGCAGGAGACACGGGCGATGGGCACGATCAGTGGCCAACTCGGCCATAAGCTGCAACTGCAGTTCGTGGCCGAGGGCACCGACGTGAAGCCCGACGACACCGTGATTACCTCCGGCCTCGGCGGCAACTATCCCAAAGGGCTGCTGATCGGCCGCGTGACCAAAGTCCTGGGCAAGCCGCTGGACGTGCAGGAGACGATTGAAGTCGAGCCGGCGGTGCGGCCGGGCACGCTGGAGAGTGTACTGGTGATGACGAGCTTCGTACCTTCGCGCGTGGACGCGGGCCAGTGATCTGGTACGCGGCGGCGCCGCTGACGCTGCTCGTTGCGCTGCTGCAGATCGGCGCGGCGCCGTCGCTGGTATTCTTCGGCGTGCACGCCGATCTGCCCGTGGTCTGGCTCTGCTGCTGGGGCGTGATTCGCGGCCGCCAGGAAGTGTTGGCGCTGATCCCAATCGCCGGCCTGACGATCGGCCTGGCCGGGGGCGAGCCGCTGGGCGCTTCACTCCTGGCGCTGCTGCCCGTGGCTGCGCTGGCGGCGCTGGTGGAGGCCAGCCCGGCGCGCGGGCGTTTCCTGACGGCGATCGCCATCACGGGGATGTGCAGTATTCTCTATACGTTCATCCATGCGGGCGCCGCCTCGGCCGCTGGCGAGGGGCTGGGGCCGCCGCTTAACCTGCTGCTGGTGGCGCCGCGCGCTGCCGCGCTCGACCTGATCACCGCGGCGCTCTGGTTCTGGCCCATGCGGCTGGCCTGCGGGCGGCGGCCGCGGGCTGGCAGCTTCCGTCGCGCCTAGAATACCGAGTGGTGCAGAAACCGGGCTGAGAGCGGGGTGGGGGGACTATGGGATGGTTCAGCCGGGAACGGCGCTGGCGTTCGCAGCCGCGCCGCGCACACACCGAGGAGGATGGGGCCCGCACCAGCGGCCGGCGCCTGATCGTGATCCGGCTGGCGGTGACGCTGCTGTTCTGTGCGCTTTCGTTGCAGCTTCTGCGCTTCCAGCTCTGGAGCGGCGGGCGCTACCAGCTCAAGGCGGAGAGCAACCGGCTGCGCCTGGTGACGGTGCCCGCGCCTCGCGGCTTGATGTACGACCGTAACCACAACCCGCTGGTGCGCAACGTTGCCTCCTACACCGCCGTGATCGTGCCCGCCGATTTGCCGAAAGGGCAGGAGAACGACGTCTATTTCCAGCTCAGCAGCGTGATCGGCGTGCCGCCCGACCAGATCGAGCAGAAGGTGGCCGATTCGCTCAAGCGCAACGACCCCTTCACGCCCGTCGCCGTCAAGGAACAGCTCGACCAGAAGACGGTGCTGACCCTGGCCGAGCTGCGGCACACGCTGCCCGGCGTGGACATCCGCTATGACACGGAGCGCCAGTACAGCGACCCGGTGCTGATGTCGCATATCTACGGCTACGTCGGACCGATCAACCCCGACAACGTCAGCGACTACGAGGCGCGCGGCTATCAGCAGGACGACAAGGTCGGCCAGACCGGCCTGGAGTACACCTACGAGGACCAGTTGCGCGGCACGCCAGGCCGGCAGCAGATCGAGGTGGATGCCAGCGGCCGCGAGCTGGAGCAGCTGGGCGTCGAGCCGCCGAAGCCGGGCAACAGCCTCGTGCTCTCGATCGACCTCGACCTGCAGCAGCACATCACCGATATCATGCAGAAGTCGCTGAACCAAACCGGCTCCGACCTCGGCGTGGCGATCATGATGGACGTGCACACCGGCGAGATCCTCGCCTACGTTTCCCTGCCGAACTACGACGTGAGCAAGTTTGCCACCGGCATCTCGCAGAGCGACTTCGACGCGCTGCTGAACGCCGCCGGCAAGCCGCTCACCGACCACGCGATTCAGGACGCCTACCCGCCCGGCAGCACGTTCAAGGTCATCGTCGGCTCCGGCGCCCTGCAGGACGGCATCGCTACGACGAACACCACGCTGATCAGCCACGGCGCCTTCAACGTCACCGGCGACCCGGCCAATCCCGCCTACGTGTATGACTGGGCGGACCTCGGCAAACTGGACTTCCTTCATGGCCTGGCGATGTCGTCCGACATCTACTTCTACTGCCTCTCCGGCGGCTGCCCCTTCCTGCCCGGCGGCGGCCTGGGTAGAGGACTCGGCGCCGACCGCATCGCCTACTGGGCGCGCGATTTCGGCCTCGACACGGCCACCGGCATCGATCTGCCGAACGAGGTCTCCGGCCTGATCCCCGATACGGCCTGGGCGGCGAAGAACCTGAAGAACGCGGACGGCAGCCCCGCCCACTGGTACATCGGCGACACCTACTTCATGGGCATTGGCCAGGGCTACGACACGGCCACGCCGATCCAGATGGTGCGCGTGGCGGCGGCGCTCGCCAACGGCGGCGACCTGCTGCGGCCGCACATCGTGCGCGAGGTGGACGACGCCAGCGGCAACGTCGTGGTGCCGCCGCAGAAGCAGGTGGTCAAGCACCTCGACGTGAGCGACGCGAACCTGGCGCTCATCCGCCAGGGCATGGCGATGGCGGTGGAGGGCGGCAGCGCCGCCACGGCGTTCGTGCCCGGGCTGCACATCGCCGGCAAGACGGGCACGGCCGAGTTCGGCAACGCAATCTCCAAGCCGACCGGCGACTCCGAGAACCTGAACCCGCTGCAAAACGGCACCTACAACGAGCACGGCTGGTTCATCTCCTTCGCGCCGTACGACAACCCGCAGGTGGCGCTGGTGGTTTTCCATAACAAGGGCGGCGGCGCGGCCACGGCGGCGCCGACGGCAAAGAAGATCTGGGATTACTACTTCAACCAGTACAAGCAGGGCAACCCGAATCCGGAGGCGAGCCCCACGCCGGCAGCCACTCAGCAGGCGGGAGGCTAGCCGTGGTACGCGACCTGCGCCGCTTCGACTTCCTGATGCTGCTCGCCTGCCTGCTGCTCGTCGGCTATGGGCTGGCGCTGATCTACTCCGGATCGCTGGCGCGCTACGGCTCAGGCCACGCGGCGATCACGCACGTCGTGATCAAGCAGGCGGCCTTCGCCGCCCTCGGCCTGTTGCTGATGCTGCTGCTCACGCAGCTCGACTACCGCGCCTGGAACGCGCTGGCGCCGATCCTCTACGCCGTCTCCGTGCTGGCGCTGATGGCCGTGCTCGTGATCGGCCACAAGGAGTTCGGCTCGCGGCGCTGGTTTCCGACGCCGGTTCTGCAGCTGCAGCCATCAGAGCTGGCCAAGCTGGTGACCATCGTCTTCCTGGCGAAGTATCTGGCCGATGATGGCCGCCGGGTGCGCACGGCGCGCGGGTTTCTCTTTACGCTCGGCCTCGCGGCGCTGCCGGCAGGGCTCGTCTTTCTCGAACCGGACCTGGGCACGGCCGTTGTCTTCCTCGCCGTTTGGCTGGGCATGATCTACGTGGCCGGCGCCCGCATGCGCCATCTGCTGACGTTCTTCGGCGCCTGCGTGGCGGCGGTGCCCTTCATGGTGCTGATCGGCCTCTCCGGCTACCAGAAGGACCGCTTCCAGAGCTTCATCGATCCGGCCAAGGACCCGCTGGGCGCCGGCTTCAACATCCTGCAGTCGGAGATCAGCATCGGCTCGGGCGGGCTCTGGGGGAAAGGCTTCACGCACGGACCGCAGACGCAGCTTGCGTACTTACGCACGCAAACCACGGACTACGTGTTCAGCGTGCTGGGCGAGGAGCTGGGCTTCATCGGCGCGATGGTGCTGTTCTTCCTCTTCATCGTGTTGCTCTTCCGCGGCCTGCGCACGGCCAGCCGCTCGCCCGACGACTTCGGCCGCTACATCGCCACGGGCATCGTGATCATGATCGTGGCGCAGACCTTCATCAACATTGGCGTCAACGTGCGTCTCTTTCCGGTGACGGGCATTCCGCTGCCCTTCATCAGCCAGGGCGGCAGCTCGCTGCTGACGATGTTCGTCGCCGTGGGCATCCTGCAAAGCATCGCCGTCAGACGCAGAGCCACGCCCTTCCGGGTCTCGTGAAGGGCTACAGCGCCAGCGCCTTCTCGACGCCTTCCACCAGCGTGGCGGCCGGGTGCAGCTGCATCGTGGTTTGCGGGCGGCCGCGGCGCAGGGCGGCGGCAGGCAAGATCGCGTGGCGGAAGCCGAGCTTTTCTGCCTCGGCCAGGCGCCGGTCGAGGTGGCCGACCGAGCGCAGCTCGCCGCTGAGGCCGACTTCGCCGATCGCGACGAGGTCGCCGGGCAGGCGCAGGTCTTTGAAGCTCGAGGTGATCGCCAGCGCCAGGCCGAGGTCGGCCGCCGGCTCCTGCACACGCAGACCGCCGGCCACGTTGACGATCACGTCCTGGTTGTGCAACTGCATGCGCACGCGCTTGGCGAGCACGGCGGTGATCAGGAGCAAGCGGTTGGTTTCGATCCCGTGCGCGGCGCGACGCGGCATCGACATCGAGCTGGTCGTGGTCAACGCCTGCACTTCGACCAGCATCGGCCGCGTGCCTTCGAGCACGGGCACGATCACGCTGCCGATCGCGCCCTCGGCCCGCTCGGCCAGGAAGATCTCCGAAGGATTCTCAACCTCACGCAGGCCGTCGTTCGCCATCTCGAAGACGCCGACCTCGCTGGTGGCGCCGTAGCGGTTCTTCACACCACGCAGCAGGCGGTAGCTGCTGAAGCGCTCACCCTCGAGGTAGAGCACCACGTCGACCAGGTGCTCCAGCAGCCGCGGCCCGGCGATCTCGCCCTCTTTTGTCACGTGCCCGACGATGAAGGCCGGCACGTGGCCGCGCTTGGCCCAGCGCATCACGCGCAGCGTCGCCTCGCGCAGTTGCACCACGGTGCCGGGCGCGTTCGGCAGCTCCGGCGTGAAGGCGGTTTGGATTGAGTCCACCACCACGAGATCGGGCTGCACACGGTCGGCGGTGGCCAGCGCCTCGTCGATGTCCGTCTCGGTCAGGAGGAAGAGCCGCTCGCCCGTAATGCCCAACCGGGCGGCGCGCAGCTTGAGCTGGTGCGCCGACTCCTCGCCGGAGATGTAGAGGACATTCTTGCCATTCGATGCAATATTGGCCGTTACCTGAAGGAGCAATGTGGAGTTGTGGACGATGAGGTCGTTGGCGACGAAGTTATGATCGCCGCAAACAGTGAGATCGTATGTGGGCTCCTCACCCACTGGCGTGACGCTCGCGATCTCATCCCAGTAGGTGTCGCTCTCCACCAGTTGTTGCGGATACCGCGATGGGTATGCCTTCGCGACGGCCGCGACCGTCTTGCGCGCAAGCGGCCGGTCGTGTCGGCGATCCCGCAGCGTGACACCGGCGAGGGCGGACGCAGTGCGGAACATCACTGCGGGCGAGGCAGGCACGTTCTTCGAGTCACTGCCGATCGCAGCGCGGATCTCGGCCCAAAAGCGGTCGCTGGTGGGAATCGTGTCCCAGTGGGTGGAAGCTCCATCGGGATCGGGCATCGCCTCGATCTGCCGCCGCGCCTCCTCTCGTCCCCAGATCCCGATCTCGCTTAGGAATCGCTTTACATGCTGCACGCCGAGCAGTTGCAGCTCGTATGCGGTATACGGCTCGTCGTTCACCTTCGAATGCTTCGTTCTGATTCGCGTGACGAAGCCGAATCGCAGCAACAGATGCTGAACGTCGTCGGCCAGGCGTCTGCTTTTGGTGCTGTATGAAATACCAGGCGTACCCGCGCCATTGACGTAGACCGATCCATCGCAGGAGAAGAGCACGCGCAGGAAGAGCGCCAGTTGCGGCCGGGGCAGACGAAAAACGATCTCCGGAACAGCCTTCGTGCGGGCTTTGCTGAAACGTACGCCAACCGACTCCAGCAGCCGCGCTACCGGCGTCCGCATCTCGGCACGCTCACGTGCCACGGGCGCGAGGTCCGCGAGCGACACGTTCGCCGCGCTGGCCAGCCGCTCAAGCTCCACCTGGCTCGGCACGCACGTCCCACGCCGCCAGAGATTGAGCATGCCGTAACTCACCCGTGCACGCCGAGCCCACGCAGCCCAGGTGATACCGGACCTTGTCTGCACGAGTTTGAGTGCGGCGGCAAGCTCTCCGCGAGCCCGTGCACGCTCTCCGATCGGCTGCACAAAGCGAAACTGCTTCGCGATGCTGCCCCGCTTCGGGTAGACCCTGAGTGTGAGCCCGTACCAATGCGCCAGCTCCTCCAGATCGCGCTCGACGTACGGCAGTGCAGACGTCACCGTCACCTGGCTCGTTGCCGATCCATCGGAGAGCGCATACGCGATCAGCCGCACATCATGCTCGCCCAGGGACTCGCGCCCGAAGTACGGCAGCGCACGAGGGCTTGCGATCCGCCCCCCTGCCGCCAGCTCGCTCACCGACCGCCAGCCGTCGGGCGTCAACAGCGGGTGGCTGGCCGTGCAGCGCAAGACGCGCCCAAGACGAGTCGTCACCTCTACGATGGGCTGGACCCCGCTGTCGCAGAACGCCGCGACCGGACGAGGCTGCAACCGATGCGTTTCGCCAGCTAACGCCACTACCGAGCGCTGCTGCGTCGCCCAGGCGGTGATGGGAAGAAAGTCGCCGGTGCTCGGGTCAAGTACCCGCGTATTGCCGGCGAGGCACTTGCCGATGCCCGGATCCCCGCCGATCAGCACGAGCGAGCCGGGCACGGCGCCGCCGCCCAGCACGCGGTCGAACTCGGCGATGCCCAGCGGCAGGCGCGGGTGCGCGTCGCCCGAAAGCCGCGCGACCTCGACCGGCTCGGCGCCGGAGCCATTGCGCGAGGAAGGTCGCCCCGGCGCCACGGGCTTGACCGTGCGCTCGACAAAGGTGTTCCAGGCGCCGCACTCGGGGCAGCGGCCCTGCCAGCGCAGCGACTCGACACCGCACTCCTGGCAGACAAACAGCGTGCGTTCCTTCTTCGCCTGGGCCATCGGCCCTCATCCTCTCCTGTTTCCTTCCCCCATTCGTTGCACGATGGGGGAAGGAGACGATCCTGCCGTGAGCGTTCCGGTTCTCCTGCGGTTAGCCCAACGACGTCCGCGTCGTGCTGCGCCCGATCGCCCCTCGCCCAGGATTGGGCGAGGGGTATGTGAAATGAGGTGAGGGCCGAGTAGGCCGCCCGCCACGCTGCCCGTCAGCACTGTTGTTCTAGTATAGCAGGCGCGAAGAGAGGGCGGGGGATGCCCGCCCTCTCAGAAGCGACCACGGAATACCTACGCCAGCGCCGGCTCGGAGACGCCGTTGAAGACGAGCTTGTCATCCTCGGTGTCGATGACGATCTTGTCGCCGGTGGCGAAGCGCTCCTGCAAGAGCGCCTCGGAGAGCTTGTCCTCGATCTCGTTCTGGATCACGCGCCGCAGCGGGCGGGCGCCGAACACGGGATCGTAGCCCTTCTCGCCGAGCCAGTCCTTCGCCGCCTCGGTGACCTCGAGCACCACGCCCTTGGTCATCAACTGCTTCTCCACGTCGCGCAGTTGCAGATCCACAACGGAGCGGATGTGCTTGCGGCTGAGCGCGTGAAAAACGACGGTGCCGTCGATACGGTTGAGGAACTCGGGACGGAAGACGTTCTTCATCTCGCCCAGGACCTTGTCCTTCATGCGGTTATACGCGGCGTCGGCGTCCTTCACTTCGTCCTCGCGCACGAAGCCGAGCTGCGAGTTGCGCCGGATCAGCTCCGCGCCGACGTTGCTGGTCATGATGATGATCGTGTTGCGGAAGTCCACCCGCCGGCCCTTGGCGTCCGTCAGATGCCCCTCGTCGAAGATCTGAAGCAGCATGTTGAAGACATCGGGGTGGGCCTTCTCGATCTCGTCGAGCAGGATCAGACAGTAGGACTTGCGGCGCACGGTGTCGGTGAGCTGGCCGCCGTCGTCGTAGCCGATGTAGCCAGGAGGCGCCCCGACCAGGCGGGCGACGGTGTGCTTCTCCATGAACTCGCTCATATCGAGCTTGATCATGGAATCTTCGGTGCCGAACATGAACTCGGCCAGCGCCCGTGCCAAAAGCGTCTTGCCGACGCCGGTGGGGCCGAGGAACATGAAGACGCCGATCGGCCGGCGCGGGTCTTTGAGGCCGGCGCGGGCGCGGCGCACGGACTTGGCGATCGCCGTGATCGCCTCGTCCTGGCCGATCACCTTGGAGTGCAGGCCCGACTCCATCTGCAAGAGCCGCGCCGACTCTTCCGAGGCGATGCGGGCGAGCGGGATGCCCGTCCACATGCTGACGACCTCGGCGATGTCCTCCTCGGTGACCAGCGGCTTGTCATCGTCGCGCTCGGTCTCCCAGCCCTCCTCCATCTTCTCGATCTTCTCCTGCAGCTTGACCTCGCGGTCACGCAGCTCGGCCGCGTACTCGTACTGCTGCGAAGAGATCGCCGCGTCCTTCTCGCGCCGCAGGCTTTCCAGCCCGCGCATCGCCTCTTTCAGCGACGGCGGCGTGGAGGACTTGCGGATGCGCACGCGGGAAGCCGCCTCGTCCACGAGGTCGATCGCCTTGTCGGGCAGGAAGCGGTCGGCGACGTAGCGGGAGGCCAGCTCGGCTGCCGCCTTCAGCGCTTCGTCGGTGATCGTCAGCTTGTGGTGCTCTTCGTAGCGTTCCTTGATGCCGCGCAGGATCTCGACCGTGTCCTCGACGCTCGGCTCCTCCACCACGATCGGCTGGAAGCGCCGTTCGAGCGCCGCGTCGCGCTCGATGTGCTTGCGATACTCGTCGAGCGTGGTGGCGCCGACGCACTGCATCTCGCCGCGGGCGAGCGACGGCTTGAGGATGTTCGCCGCATCGACGGCGCCTTCGGCCGCCCCGGCGCCGACGAGCATGTGCAGCTCATCGATGAAGAGCACGCAGTTACCGGAGGTCTTGATCTCCTCGATGACCTTCTTCAGCCGCTCCTCGAACTCGCCGCGGTACTTGGTGCCGGCCACCAGCGAGCCGATGTCCAGCGTGAGCAGGCGCTTGCCTTGCAGCGTCTCCGGCACTTCGCCGGCGACGATGCGATGCGCCAGCGCCTCGGCGATCGCCGTCTTGCCGACGCCCGGCTCGCCGATCAGCACCGGGTTGTTCTTCTGCCGGCGCGAGAGGATCTGGATCACCCGCTCGATCTCTTTGGCCCGGCCGATCACGGGGTCGAGCTTGCCGGCCCGCGCCGCCGCCGTCAGGTCCATACCGAGCTGGTCGACGGTGGGCGTGCGCGTCTGCGTGCGCCCGCCCTGCGGCTGGGCGCCCTGCGGCTGGCTCTGGGCGAGGATGCGCGTCGTCTCGGCGCGCACGCGTTCTAGGTTGACGCCGAGCGACTCGAGCACACCGGCGGCGATGCCCTCGCCCTCGCGCACGAGGCCGAGCAAAAGGTGCTCCGTGCCGATGTAGCCGTGGTTGAGGCGCCGCGCCTCGTCCACGGCCAGCTCGATGACTTTCTTGGCCCGCGGCGTGAGGCCGATCTCGCCCAGCACGGCGCGGTCGCCCCGGCCGATGATGAACTCCACGGCCGAGCGGACCTTGTTCAGCTCGACGCCGAGGTTGGCGAGGACCTTGGCAGCGACCCCCTCCCCCTCGCGCACCAGGCCGAGCAGCAGGTGCTCGGTGCCGATGTAGTTATGGTTGAAGCGCTGCGCCTCTTCCTGTGCGAGGGTCAGGACCCGGCGTGCCCGCTCGCTGAACTTATCAAATCTATCCGGCATTGTTGTCTCCGTTGTGCGACATCCGTCGCGGCGCGCCGTCGTCCCTGTCGTTCTGCCGCGCGAGGCGGCGTTGCTGATCTATTATCGGTCCTGGGTTGCTCCCGCGCTATCCGCCGGCGCCTCGTGGTTGGCGCTCTCCGATCCGCCATTGGCGGCCGGAGCGGCGCTCGCTCCCGGTGGTGCGGCCGGCTCCGGCGCCGCGCTTTCCGCAGCGCCACCATCGCGGCCACCGGCCTGCTCGGGCGAGACGCCGAGGCGCGGGCCGACGCTGGCCAGCACCTCCGGGGGTACGTAGTCTACACCACCCTCGACGTCGAAGCCCCAGCCCTCGGCCTCGGCCTGATCGCGTGCCGCCTTCAGGCTAAGGCCGAGCCGGTGCCGGTCGCGCTCGATGCGCACGATGCGCAGGGGCAGGATGTCCCCCTCCTTGACGACTTCCTTGGGATGTGTGATGCGCCGGTCCACCAGCTCGGAGACGTGCACCAGCCCCTCGACGGGACCGTCGATGCGGGCGAAGGCGCCGAAAGTGACGAGCTTGGTGACGCGGCCGACGACCATCTCGCCCTGACGGTAGCGGTCGGCGATCTCTTCCCAGCGCTCGGGCTGCGCCCGCCGCAGGGAGAGGGCGATCTTCTTGGTCTCGGGGTCGACCTTCATCACGAAGGCATCGACCTCATCGCCGATGTGGTAGATCTCCTCGGGCGAGCGGTTGCGATCCCAGGAAAGCTCGGAGAGGTGCGCCAGGCCGTCGGCGCCGCCGAGATCGACGAAGACGCCGAAGCTGCGCACGCTGGTGATGCGGCCGCGGCGGATCTCGCCCTCGCGCAGCTCGGAGAGCAGGCGGTCTTTCTGGGCGCTGCGCCATTCTTGCATGGCGGCGCGCTCGGAGAGGATCACGCGGTTGCGGCGGCGGTTGATCTCGATGACCTTGACGCGG
The DNA here is from genome assembly GCA_035310145.1 of Dehalococcoidia bacterium. Taxonomy (NCBI): domain Bacteria; kingdom Bacillati; phylum Chloroflexota; class Dehalococcoidia; species Dehalococcoidia bacterium. Next base: position 1,199 of record DATGEL010000042.1, on the reverse strand, counting down.
AGCTGGCGGCCAGCCATGGCGGCGAGCGAGTTTTCGCTGACTTCGCCGTCCGGGTGCTCGGGCCGCACGCCCACGACCTGAGAGAGCGGCACGAAGGCGTTTACGCCCTCGACGTTGACCAGCAGGCCACCCTTGTTGTAGCCGGTGACCTCGGCCTCGAAGCTTTCGCCCTCTTCGAAGCGTTGCTGAAGCACACGCCAGCCGCGCTCGCCGCGGGCGCGGTCGAGCGAGAGCAGCACCTGGCCCTCAGGCGTCTCCGGCTGGAGGACGTAGGCCAGGACGGTATCGCCGACGTTGATCCGGGACATGGGCTCGGCGCCGAGCGAGTGCATCTCGTTCGGCGGGATGATGCCCTCCGACTTCGAGCCGAAGTCCACGAGCACGCCGTCGCGCAGCAAGCCCATGACCCGGCCCTCAACCACGTCTCCGCGGCGCAGCGTCCGGAAGTCAAGGCTTTCATCCTGGAGCAGCGACTCCATGTCCTGGAAGCGGTCCTCGTCGGTCAATCCAGGACTCCTTCATACGGCGTTCGATGTTTCGATCCTCAGCCGGCCCACCGCGCGTGGTGCAGCCGGGCGCGAGCGGGCCATCATGCGGCCATGTGCGCTGAGGCGGTGAACCCTCCGTCCGGCGGTGCTGTTCTGCCTGCGTACTGGGGACAGTGATCCACAGTCTGAATTATAGCACCGGCGCAAGGGGCAGTAGAAGCAAACCGGACGCCCCTGGAGCGGTCGAACGGGGGAGCAGATTTCAACAGGTTGCGGGCAGGCAACAGGACCTGCCGGCGCGGGCTGGCGCCGCCGCCGCGGCCGACCGGGAGCAACCAAAAAGCAGGCTCCTGGCGTTCCAGCCGGAGCCCGCCGACGAGGCTGCCTGATCGCGGGAGCACGGGCCTCGAGGTGGAGCCGAGGAGATTCGAACTCCTGACCTCCGCCGTGCAAAGGCGGCGCTCTCCCAGCTAAGCTACGGCCCCAAGACAAGATGCCGGCGCGGGGAAGGTGGGCCATTCTGGACTCGAACCAGAGACCTCGGTCTTATCAGGACCGCGCTCTAACCAGCTGAGCTAATGGCCCCCACGGCGGCCTTACGCGCCTGAAGAGCAGCAGGAAGGCGGGGGGTGAGAAGGAGGGTGGGGCGGGTGGTGCACGGCCGTTTTTGTGTCCCGCCGGCCGGTGCGTGCGGGGGCGGGCCGCGTCGCC
>DATGEL010000041.1 GCA_035310145.1 Dehalococcoidia bacterium | reverse complement strand
AGCTGCGCAGCGTGGCGGACTCGCCGGCGCAGCAAGCCGAAGTCCTGCTCGATGAACTCGTCTTTCCCGATCAACCGCTTGGCTGGGATGTGGCCGGCTTCGAGTCGACGGTGCAGACGATCAGCCGCGCGGAGATGTTGGGCTATCTGAAGCGGCAATATGCTCCGAACAACGTGGTAGTCAGCGTGGCGGGCAGCGTGGGCCACAGCGAGGTCGTCGATCTCTTGCAGCCGCTGCTCGGTGACTGGCTGCCGGACCAGCCCGCCACCTGGTTTCCGGCCGCCGATGGGCAGGACGCCGCACGCTGCGTGCTCAAGAGCCGGCGCACGGAACAAGCCCATCTCAGCCTGGCGATGCGCGGTTTCAGCAGCGTGCACCCCGACCGCTATGCGCTGGACCTGCTCAGCGTCGTGCTGGGCGAGGGCATGAGCAGCCGGCTGTTCATCGAGCTGCGCGAGCGGCGCAGCCTCTGCTATGACGTGCACACCTATACCAGCAAGTACCTGGACACCGGTACCTTCAACGTTTATGCGGGCGTCGATCCGAAGAAGGCGGTGGACGCAACCGAAGCGATCCTGGCCGAGCTGGCCCGCGCCCGCGACGGCATCCCCGAGGTCGAACTGGCGAAGGCGAAGGAGTTGGTCAAAGGGCGCACGCTGCTGCGCATGGAGGACACTCGCAACGTCTCGGGCTGGATCGGCACACAGGAGATGCTGTTCGGCAAAGTGCGCAGCGCCGATGAGGTCGTGGCCGAAGTCGAGGCGGTGACGCCGGCACAGCTCGACCGTGTCGCCCGCGAAGTGATCCGCGGCGACCGGCTCTCGCTGGCGATCGTTGGACCGTACCGCAGCGAACGCCGCTTCGCCTCGTTGTTGCGGCTGCAATAGCAGCCGGGCGTTGGCGGCGGGCGCGGTCGGGCGGCACCCGCGTGGGCTCGGTTTTTGGCTGGCGCGGAAATGACCGGGCGTTAACACGTCGGGCGGCGCCGTTCGCTACGCTGTTGCCGGAGCGTCGCTGCGTTCGTGAGCGGTTCCGCGCAGTACGTCGCCCCTGCCATCGATCCGATCCTGACCCGCCGGAGCGCCCGTTGTCATTCCCAGTTGAACAGACTCGCGAGCGCGTTCTCCGACGGTTCGGCCGATCGCCCGCGCTGCCGCTTCCGCGGCGGGCATTGCCGGCTTTCGCCGGGCTGGCCCTGCCACGGCTTCCGGGCCGTGCACCGGGCCTGATCACGGCGGCGGCGCTCGCGGCAGCCGTGCTCGCCGGACTGACACTGCACCGGAGCGAACCTCGCCCGGCAACCGGCGTGCGAACGTCCGCGCTGATCGCCTTCGGCGGCCCGCGCGCACGCATCAGTCTGCCCAACGGCGCCTCGCTTGCTCCCGCGGCAGACGCGCCGCCGTTGGTCACCGCGCTGCTCGCGGCCGACCTCTGGCAGGCGGCGAATGCGGTCTACGAGACGCGCTTGCTCGCGGCGCCCGCCGCGACAAGCGCTGCCACGCCTTCGGCCGCCGCCGGCCCCAACGTGGAGCAGTTGCTGCAGGCGCAGATCCGCCTGACGCAGGCGCAGCTCGCCTACCAGGCGATCACACAAGCCGCGAGCGATGCGCAACTCGCCGTGGCCAGAGACGCCGTGGCCGCCGCCCGGGCGCAGGTGCTGGCGGCCCAGCAAGCGGTGCAGGCGGCGAACACCGCCACCGTCACACCGACGCCGCCACCCGCGCCCGTGCCGACGGAGGCCGATCTCCAGGCCGCTCAGCGCGACGTGAACGCGGCGTTGAGCGCCTTCCAGCGGGTGCAGCATGCCTACACCGACGACCAGATCGCGGCCGCACGAACGGATCTGAGCAACGCGCGGCAGGCGCTGGCGGCAGCGCAAGCCATCACGGCCACGCCGGCTGCGAGCGCCACGCCGGCCCCCGCCGCAGCATCTACACCAGCCGCCGCCTCGCCCACGCCGCCCGTGACTGCAAGCGACGCACCGGCGCCGATCTTCTCGTCGGGCAGCGCGGCGCCGGTCATTGCGGCCGGCCCCGATGCGGGCACATCGGGCGCTGGCGTCGTTGCCGATCGCGGCGCAGGTTACGAACAGCCGCCGGCGGCCGGCGCCACGGATAGCGCCGGCGCGATCCTCACGCCGCAGAGTTCCGCGGCAAATGCGTCGGGCAGCGCCACGCCGGCGGCCACGCCCACCACCGTACCCACCGCCGCGCGGACCGCGCCAGCGGTGGCGACCAGCTCCCCGGCCCCAAATCTGGCTGAGATTCAGCAGTGGGCGGCGCATGCGCAGCAGACGCTTGATCGCCTGACCGCCCCGCCCGATCCTGCCGCGCTGCAGCGGGCCGCTGACCAGGTGGCCGCGGCGCAGGGCCGTCTCAGCTCGCTGCAGGCCGCGCTGGCAGCGGCACGGGCGGCGACGGCCACGCCAGAGCCGACGCCCAACGCCGCCCCCGAGGGTGCGACAGGCGACGCCGCGGCGGCGCTCTCGCCCGAGCAGCAGCTCATGCAGGCACAGACGCAGTACGCGGCGGCGCAGCAGCGGCTCCTGGCGCTGAGCCAGCCGGCCGATCCGGCGGCGGTGGCGGCGGCGCGGCAGGAGCTAAGCGCCGCGCAGCAGGCCTGGCAGGCGCTGCTGGCGCAAGCCAACCCGACGCTGGTCGCGCAGGTCAACGCCGACCCGCAGGGCGCCCTCCTGCGCGCCGCGAGCAGCGGCGCCGCGAGCAACTGGCCGGACGCCGTGCCCTTCGCCTGGCCGGCGCGCGGGCCGATCTCGAGCCTCTTCGGCCCGGCGCACCCGCTCGGCATCGACATAGCGCAGAGCGCCGGTCTGCCCGTCACGGCCGCGGCCTCGGGCGTCGTCAGCTTCAGCGGCGGCGATCCCTGCTGCGACTACGGCTATTACGTGGACATCAGCCATTCGGGCGGTTACACGACCCGCTACGGGCATCTGCTCGTGCCGTCATATCTGAAGCCGGGCGACCACGTGCGCCAGGGGCAGATCATCGGCCTCAGCGGCTCGACCGGGCTGAGCACCGGCCCGCACCTGCACTTCGAGATTCGGCTCAACGGCGTGCCGCTCGATCCGCTGCGCTTGCTGGCCGGCGCCCTGCCGCAGCCGCTCTCACGGTAGCTCTTTACATTCGGCGCGGGCGCTTTGTTACACTGGCGCCGCGGGCGTGGCTGCGCGGTCGCCGCGCCTCAGGCACGAACGCGAGGTTGAAATCGTTGCGCACGCTTGTTCTGCGCGCCGTCGCTGTTTGGAGTATGGGCCTGCTCTCGCTGGCGAGCGCGTCCGGCGTCTCCGCGCAGTCGCAGGGCGGCAGCGGTGACGTCAGCGATCTGGTTCCCGTCGTTCTTTGGACGGTCGTAGTGGCCGTGCTTGGGCTTTCGGCAGTCTCCGTCGCCTATCTCTACCGGCGCGCCCGCGGCATCGACGAGCCGCGGGCGAGCGTCCCTATTCCGCCGTTCGGCGAGTCAGACGAATCGCATCTCGACACGGCGGGCCAGCCGTTGCCCGAGCACGTGGTGCACGAGCATGCGGCCGCCCATCACGACGACGCGACGGAACAGGCGGAACTGCTGCACGAAGCCCATCGCTGAGCGAGCTGTCCATAGCCCGTGATCCCGCGCAGGAGTGCACGATGTCGGTTCAGATTGGCGATCCGGCGCCCGAATTCACGCTCAACGACGGCAAGGGCGGAAAAGTCGCGCTCGCCGATTTTCGCGGCAAGCAGCCCGTGGTGCTGGCCTTCTATCCGCTGGCCTTCACCGGCGGCTGAACGAACGAGTTTTCAGGCTTCGCCGAGGTCCAGGACGACCTCAGCGCGGCCGGTGCCCAGGTGCTGGGCATTAGTGTGGACAGCTTCGCCTCCGCAAACCACTTCTGCGAGCATATGGACCTGAAGTTCCCGCTGCTGGGCGATTGGCCCCGCCATGAGGTGGGAACGACCTACGGCGTCTTCCTGGAAGAACGCGGCATCCATAGCCGTGTTACCTTCGTGGTCGACAAGGCCGGCATCGTGCGCGCCCGGATCGACGAGCGCGATCCGCTCAAGCACGCGCCGATGGCCCTGGAGGCGGTCAAGTCGTTGGCGACGACCTGACCCATCGATCCCGTCGCGCTCAATCCGCACAAGCGGGCTTAACGTCGCTACTTGACTTCGCGTGCTATTCTCTCCGCACGGATTTTCTCGACGGCAGCGATCAGACATGCTGCGGCGTCGGGGAATGCGAGCCGTTGGGGGCGCAGTTCCACGCGGGAGTACGGTGGCGCCATGCACGAGCCCGTGATCACCATTTCCCGGCAACGCGGCAGCGGCGCCGACGAAGTCGCGGCGCTGGTTGCCCAAAAGCTCTCAATCCCGCTCTACGATCAGCAGGTGATTTCGCGCGCCGCCGCCGAGGCGGGCGTCTCCGAGTCCGCGATGGCGGACGCGGAGCGCAGCCAGGGCTTTCTCAGCCGCATGCTGGAAAGCCTCGGGCGCTACGCCGGCATGGGCGTCGAAGGCTCGGTGCCGATCGACTTCTCCTCAGTGTCGATGCTCTATACCTCGGCCGACTTCCGCGCGGTGATCGAGCAGGTGCTGCGCAACATCGCGGACTCGGGACCGGGCGTGATCATCGGACACGGCGGCGCCCAGGTCGCGCTGCGCCGGCGCCCGGATGTCTTGCACGTCTTCATCCACGCGCCGTTCGAAAACCGCATCAAGCGCATGATGGCGCTGCGCAACCTCGACCGCGACGGGGCGAAGCGCGATGTCGAGCAGACCGACCGCGAGCGCACGGAGTTCTTCAAGAACAACTACAATGTCAACTGGTACGATCTGCGCCTCTACGACCTGGTGATCAACTCCGGCGGGCGCGAGTACGACGACGTGGCTGACGAGATCGTGATGATTGCGCGCCGCCTGCCCGAACGCACCCCGGCCGAAACCCCAGACCACCCGCTGCGCCACGCATGACGGGCGCGACGCTGCCGCCGCGGGCCCGCCAGCTTCGCAGCGCGACGCGCGCTGACGCACCGCGCACGCTCGTGCTGGCGACAACGCTTATTGCGGCTGCGCTGTTCGCTGCCTGCGGCGGCGGTAAGAAGAAGAACGCCGCGCCCGCCGGTACGCCCGCGCCCGCTGTCACCACGGCTCGCGGCGGGGCGACTGCGGCCGGGGCATCTGCCCCGGCCGCCTCGCCCGCCGCGGCACTCCCGCCCAGCCCCTTCCCGCAAACAACACCCCGACCCGCATCGACGCCGCAGGGCTCGCCCACTCCCTCGCCGACGCCGACGCCCAGCCCCACGCCCGCCGTGCGCACAGAGAACGGGCTGCAGATCTCGGATACAGCGTTCACGGGCAAGATTGCGGCGAGCGGCGGCCTGCGCATCCGCTCGGCGCCGGCGCTGAGCGCCGATAACGTCGTCGGTTCATTGCCCGAAGGCGCCAGTGTCAACGTCGAGGGCAAAGTGCTGAACGGCGCCGAAGGCGAGCCGGGGAAGGGCACCGTCTGGTGCATCGTCGGTGTGAAGCAGTACATCTACTGCGCCGAAGGCTACGTGACGACCACCGGCACACCCACGCCGACGGCGACGCCTGCGCGCTAGCAACGCTGCGGCGGCTCAACCAGCGATTCGAACTACCGTGTCTCGCAGAACCCGTGGGAGACTGCGACGATCGTGGCTATGGCGAATGAGGCCGGCAGCGGGGGCGCGGCGATCGGGTCGGGGTGGCCCGACTTGAACGGGCGGCCTCCTGCTCCCAAAGCAGGCGCTCTACCAAACTGAGCTACACCCCGCGGCGTTGCCTGAACAGGCTATCGCCCAGCTTCGGCAGGGGTCAAGACGCGCCGGTCGTCACGAAGTTCGGCGGCGATGCGTGTTGCCGTCGTGGGGTCACGCAGCAGGGCGCTGCCGATCTGCACGGCGCACGCGCCCGCCTCCAGGTACGCCCGCGCCGCGGCCGCCGAATCCACGCCGCCGCAGGCGATCAGCGGCTCGATACCGGCCTCGAACAGCTCAGAGACCAGCAGCAGCGTTAGCGGCATGGTCGCCGGCCCCGTGAGCTTCACACTCCCCGGCATGCCCGCCTGCCAGGCCCGCCAGCCGGAGGCAACACAAATCGCGTCCGCCCCGGCGGCCAGCGCCCGCTGCGCAGCCGTCAGCGAAACCGGAACTGCCTCAAGTTTCACGATCAGCGGCAGCAGGGTGACCGCGGCCACCCCGGCCACCGCATCGGCCAGCGCGCCGACATCCTCAGCACCCGCGGGCAAGTTGAGTTCAATGGCGGCAACGCCCGCGATGCCGTCGAGATCAGCGGCCATCGTCGCGAGCCCACGGACATCCGAAGCGGCGATGCTGACGACAACCGGGAGCCCAGCGGCCGCCCAGGTCTCGGCGCCGGTCGCCAGCTCGCGCGCGAGTCCGCGGTTTGGCAGGCCGCTGGTGTAGAGCACGCCGCCGGTCGCTTCGTCGATCACCGGGTTAGCGCCGTGGCTGCGTGGCTCCAGTGTCAACGAGTGCGTCACCAGTGCGCCCACGTCCCGCAGCCATCGGCGCTGCTGGGCACCGAGGCCGCGGCCGAAGCAGCCCGATGCGATCATCACCGGCGAGGCCAGTTCAAGCGTCGTGCCCCGACGGCCGCCGATCGCCGGTGGGATCACCGCGTTGCCTCCGTCGCACTTCCGTCAAGTTGCGGAGAAAAAGGGCGAGGGGCGCCGGTTTGGCGCCCCTCGCGTGGAGTTGCTCGCGTGGCAGCCGTCAGTCGAGCCGGTTGCGGAAACCGCTGCCGAGCAAGTTGCCCAGTGCGTCCTCCGAGATCGGCGCGGCCGCCGCGGCCGCGGGCACATCGGCGACGACATTGTTGCGGCCGCGGCCGCGCCAGCGGTTGCCGTCGCTGCTGTCACTCTCCCAGATCGAGTCCGTAGACGAGTTCTGGAACTCGCGCACCGCACCGCAGCGCTTGCAGGTACCGACGCTGGTAGCGCCGTTCGGCGACGCAATGCGCCAGTGATGCTGGCAGACCGGCTGCAGATCCTCACCGTCCTGCTCAGGCAGCGGTGCATTCGGCGCATCTAAGATAATGCTCTCGGGCATGCTGTCTTCCTCCCGACCACCACCCTCGCCGGGCTGGGTCCAGGGCCACACGGCCACTGTTATCAAGTAACGCTTAATGCTATCACGGCGACCCGTTGCCTGTCAAGGATTATACGGTATTTACAGTATCGACTTGTTAAATCTTGACAACCGCGTGACCGGCTTCCTAGACTGGTAATGCGGGTTCCGCCGCGCGCCGCGCGCGCCTGTGCGAGCCTCATGGATCCGTGTAACGGAGTCCGGCAGCGGATGCACTCCACCAAAAGCCAAATCCTCGCGGCGCTGAAGCGCCAGGGCGGCTGCAGCGTCGATGAATTGGCCGCTGCCCTGGGCCTGGCGCCGATGACGGTACGTCAACACCTGGCAACGCTCGAACGCGACGCGCTGGTAGGCTCAACCGAAGAACGGCAGCGTCTCGGACGCCCGCATTTCGTCTATACGCTCACCGAGAAAGGCGAAGGTAGTTTCCATCAGCATTACGACCGGATCGCCCTCCAGCTCCTCGACGAAGTAGGCCGGCTCGACTCCGCGGAGATCGCCGGCCTTTCTGCTGAGGAGAAGACGGCACTGCTCTTCGATAAGCTGGCCGACCGCTTCATCGCCCGCCACGCGGCGCAGCTCGAACGGCTGCCACTGAGCCAGCGCGTGGCGGCGGTGGCCGAGTTGCTGCACGCCGAGAGCGGCTTTGCCGAATGGGCGGCGACGGAGCGCGGCTTCGAGATCCGCGACTATAACTGTTTCTACCGCAAGTTGAACGGCGAGGACGGCGCCCCCTGTCGCTGGCACGAACGTGTGTTGAGCGGTTTGCTGGCCTGTGCCGTGCACTGCGAGGGCGGTGGCCCGCGCGCCGCGCACCTCTGCCGCTTTGCGGTGGCGAAGGCGGAGACGCAGCCGTTCAACGGCGCGCACCCCCTGGCCACGGAGTCCTTTGCGGGGTATCCGGCCGCGCACGGAGAAGCCGCGGCAAGCTAGCATGGGTGCGCAGCGCCCTCCTCAAGCATGGGTGCGCAGCACCCGGCTCATCGGACATACCTTGAGGAATCACACTTAGGAAGTACACTGTGCCAGCCACTGTCACGAAAGAGGCGGTGCTTTCCGCCCTTTCCCAGGTTCAAGATCCCGAGCTGCACCGCGATATCGTCTCCCTCGGCATGATCCAGAACCTCGCGATCGAAGGCGGCGACGTCGCCTTTAAGTTTGTGCTCACCACACCCGCCTGCCCCGTGCGCAGCGATTTGCAGCAGGCCGCCGAGGCCGCGGTGAAGACGCTTCCCGGTGTCGCCGCCGTGCGCGTCGAGATGGGCGCAAGCGTGCGCAGCCAACCGATTCGCCCCAACGGGCCGAAGCCGGTGGCGGGCGTGCGCAACGTGATCGCCGTCGCCAGCAACAAGGGCGGCGTCGGCAAGTCCACCGTGGCCGTCAACCTGGCGATCGCGCTGGCGCAGGCCGGCGCCAGCGTCGGCCTCGTGGATGCCGACATCACCGGCCCGAACCTGCCCACGATGTTCGGCTACGAGGCCGGCTTCATGTCGCAGGGCAACCAGGGCCTGCACACCGTGGAAAGGTACGGCGTCAAGCTCGCCTCGCTGGGTTTCCTCTTGCCGAAAGGGATGCCCGTCGTCTGGCGCGGGCCGATGATCGGCCAGGCGGTGCGGCAACTGCTGCACGACGTGCCCTGGGGCGAGCTGGACTACCTCATCATCGACCTGCCGCCCGGCACCAGCGATGCCTCGATGAGCATGGCGCAAGACGCCGCCATCGCCGGCGCCGTGATCGTCAGCACGCCGCAGGACGTGGCGCTGGAGGACGCGCTGAAGGCCGTGGGCATGTTCGAGAAGCTGAACGTGCCGGTCTACGGCCTGATCGAGAACATGAGCTACTTCCTCTGCCCCCACTGCGGCGAGCGCACGGAGATCTTCGGTCATGGCGGCGCCCGCGAGGCAGCGGACGAGATCGGCCTCGACTTCCTGGGCGAGGTGCCGCTGCACGCCAGCATCCGCGCAGGCGGCGACCAGGGCGTTCCAGTGATCGTTACGGAGCCGGACTCGCCACAGGCGCAGGCGTTCCGCCAGATCGCGGAGCGCGTCGCTGCCCGGCTGAGCATTAGTGGATGGGGGGAAGCGTGACCACGGAGTCCGAGTCCGCACAACCCGCACGCCGACGGACCCGCGCCACCCGCGGCCGTCGCGCCGAGTCTGAACCCGTCGAGAGCACCGTGCCGAGCGAGTCCGCGGCCGCCGTCACAACCCCGCTCGCGGGCAACGCACTGCCCCGACGCCTCTTCTCCTCCCCTGCGACCGTGCTGCGTGAGGCGCCCATCTCTGCGAGCGAGGAAGCAGCAACGGCTGCTCCCCCGGAAGAGTCGCTAGAGGCCGACACGGCGAAGCCGCACGGCCGGCGCGCTGCCGCCCGACCGCGCAAAGCCGCGGCCGCGAAGGAGCCGGCCACGGAGGTGGCCGTGCTGCCTGCCGCATCGGTGGACGCGGCGGATGCGGCCGCACTCGCGGCCCCTGCTGAGGCGCCGACGCCACGCACGCGGAGCCGCCGGCGGCAGCCCGCCGCCAGCCCCGCCGCCGAGCCTGGGATCGAGCCGCGGGCGCCGCAGCCTGACGCCGGCCCGTTCGCCGCGCCACCGGCACCAGACGACGATTGGGCAGCGGCGCCGGCGACGGACGAGGAGCTCGCGGCGATCGCCCGCGCGGCGTCCGGCCCCACAAACCTCGACGCGCCGGTCTGGCCGGAGGACGAGGATGAGCTGATCACCTGGTCGCCAGCGGATGCGCAGGTTGCGGACGACGCCTTCGTCGAGGCCGAGCCTGAGGCCAGCGAAGGCGACGCAGCCGAGGCCATTCCAGCCCGGCGGCGGCGACGGCGGGGCGGGCGTGGCCGGCGTGGCCGCGGCGGCCAGGGCGTCACCGCCGGCGGGGCGGAGCCGAACGAGCCGGCGGTCATGGAGACGGCCGTCGTCGCCGAGTCCCCGACGGAATCGCCGCCAGCCGCGCGCCCCGCCCGGGCGCCGCGCACGCGACAGCCGTCGCTGCCGGCCTATCCCGTTGAGTTTGAGCCGTTGCCGCCGCCGACCAAGCGCAAGCCGGCGCGCCGCCCAGGCGACGTGGCGGAGCCGCGTTTCAGCCGCGCCGAGATCGCCGAGTTCGAGCAGTTCGTGCGTGGCGCCCCGACCGAGACAAACGGTGCGGCCGGCGCCACCGACAGCGAGATAGCGGCGACGCCGCTCACCCCCGCCGAGCAGGAGGCCCTGCGCAGCGCGACGAAGGCGCCGCCGCGACGGACGCGGGGTACGCGTGGCCGCGCGTCCCAGTCGGCGGAGTCCGCTGCCACCAGCGGGCTGCAGGAGACGCCGGCTTTTGCGTCGCTGCCCGCCGCGCCCGAGATTGCAACGGGGGCGAGCGGCCTGGAGACGCTGCTCGCGCGGCAGAATCTGTTGCTCTATACGCTGATGGAGCGCCAGGTCGCCCTGCTGCGCAATATTGAGCGCTCTTTGATCGCCCTCGACCGCCGGCTGGCCACCGGCGCCGCCAGCGCCACTCACGAGCGCGCCGGCGTGTTCGTCGATGTGCCCAATGTGATCTACGCCGCCGAGCGGTTTGGCTGCCAGATAGACTTCACAAGGCTGCTGGATTTTCTGGTGCACGACCGTGGCCGCGAGCTGGTGCGGGCCAGCGCCTATGCTCCGGTCAGCGACGATCCCTCGGCCCGGCTGGAGCTGCAAAAGTTCGTGCAGCCCTTCGTCAACCGCGGCTACCGCATCGTTACGAAGCCGCTCAAGCGCTTCGCCGACGGCACGATGAAGGGCAACTTCGACGTCGAGCTGGCGATGGACGTGCTGACGATGGCCGACCGGCTCGATGTCGTCTGCCTCGTCTCCGGCGACGGCGACTTCCGCCGGCTGGTGGAGCTCGTGGCGAGCAAAGGCGTGCGCGTGGAGGCGATCGCCTTCGCCCAGAGCACCTCAAGCGAGCTCAAGGCGGCCTGCGACGAGTACATCGACCTCGGCCTGCACCTGCGCCAGATCTGCGGGAAGGTTGGCTGAGCGGCCCGACGGCCGTGGTGGCCCAAGCAGGTTTATTCCCAGCGGAACAGACGCACGGAGAGCGCCAGGCAGACCGCCAGCCAGCCCATCAGGACAACCGTGTCAACCCAGAGCGGGTTGAGCGGCGTCGCCTGCACGCTGACCTGGCGCACCGCGTCGGCAAGATAGGTGAGCGGCAGGGCGCGCACGACCGGCTGGATAACCTTCGGCGCCAGCTCAATCGGGAAGAAGACGCCGGAGAGGAAGAGCATCGGGAACTGGATCACGCTGACTAGCGGCTGGGCGCTCTCCGCCGTCTTCGCCTGCGAGGCGACGACATAGCCCATCGCCACGAACGCCAGCGCGCCGAGCACGACGAAGAAGAGCAGCGCCGGGATGCTGCCGACGATCTTCACGTGGAACAAGAGTTGGCCCGCCTCAAGCAGCACGACGGTCTGGATTACGGCGACGATCAAACGCTGCGTCACCTGCGCCGCGATCATCGTGCGCCGCTTGAGCGGCGTGGCGCCGAGCCGGCGCAGCACCTTCGTCTCGCGCTGCGTTACCAGAGGAATGGCGGAGAAGAGCCCGAGCTGCATGATCGCCATCGCCAGGATACCGGGCAGCAGGAAGTCAATGCCGCGCAGGTTCTTCGAGCCGATGCTCTGCACCTGCACGTCGATCGCCGGGCGGACGTTGCTGATCTGGTCGCTGGCCCTGCCGATCGCCTGCTCGAGGAAGGGCAGCAGCACCTGCTGCGTCGCCGTCTGCGCGGGGTCGGCGTAGATTTGCACCGCCAGTGCGCCGCCTGCCGGGGGTGCGGCGATCACAACGACGGCCTTGCGGTCGCCGTCCCTGAGCTTCTTCAGCTCGGCGTCGCGACTGCCCGCGTGCAGCTCGAGTGCCTTCTGGCTCTGCAGCGCCTGCACCACGGTCTCGGCGTTTTGACCCTGCGCCTCGTTGACCAACCCGACGCTGAAGGTCGGCGTGCTGTCGCCGCCGAAGATACCCCCGAAGATGATGATGAAGACGAGCGGGAAAGCGAAGGTCCAGAAGACGGTCGCCCGCTCGCGGCTGAAGGAGATCAGGTTGGCGCGCAGCAGCTTGCGAAACGCTTTCACGAGGCTTACTCCCGCAGCCGGCGGCCGGTGAGCTTGAGGAAAACGTCTTCGAGCGTGGCGCCGCGCACGTAGAGACTGTCGAGCGGCCGGCCGTGCGCGCCTGCCCAGGCCAGCAATGCCGCCATCGTTTCCGCCACGGCATGGCTGTAGAGCGTGACCTCATCGCCGTCGCGCCCCGCATTGGAGACGGCCGGCAGGGCGCGCAGCTCTTCGAGGCTGAGCTGCGGCAGAGAAAAGATGATCGCCGTCTCGGAGAAGTTCTGCCGGATCAGCTCGCGCGGCGCATCAACCGCCTGGATCACGCCGTGATCGATGATCGCCACGCGGTCGCAGAGCCGCTCGGCCTCTTCCATGTAGTGCGTGGTCAGCAGGATCGTGCGGCCGGCGGCGCGTTGCCGCTCGATCACGTCCCACAGGGCGATGCGGGCCTGCGGGTCGAGGCCCGTGGTCGGCTCATCGAGGAAGACGAGGTCCGGCCGGTTGATCAGGGCCAGGGCGACCGAGAGTCGCTGCTGCTGGCCGCCGGAAAGCTCCTTCGTCAGCTTGCTGCGGCTCTCCTCCAGGTCAAGCGCAGCGATCAGGGCGTCGGGCTCGTCCGCGTGCTCGAAGAAGCTGGCGAACAGGTCCAGCACCTCATAGACCTTGAGCAGCGGGAAGAGCGCCGGTGTCTGCAACTGCACGCCGATGCGCTGCTTCACGTCGTCTAGGCGGCGACGGGCATCGATGCCCAGCACGGAGATTTGGCCGGCGTCCGGCTCGCGCAGGCCGGTGATCATCTCGATCGTCGTGGTCTTGCCGGCGCCATTGGGGCCAAGCAGGCCGAAGACCTCGCCGCGGCGCACCTTCAAGCTCACGCCGTCCACGGCGAGCTTGTCGCCGTAGCGCTTCACCAGGCCCTCGGCGTCGATCGCGAGCGAGCGTGCAGCCGGCGCCGCTTGCGCTTCTGTCCTCACCGCAGCCCAGTCTACTGCCAGCATTCCCCGTGTTCCCATCCGCTCGGCGCAGCGTGCGGCCGCTGCCGAATCAGGGCAGCGGCCGCAGATCACCATCAATCGCTACGGCCTCAGTATCGCACACAGATAGTTGGTGCACGACTGGCCGTACGGGTCAGGCAGCGGTAGGAACGCTCTCCGCGGCGTTGAGCCCCGCCGTCGCGGCGGCTGCGGCCGCCCAGCGGCGCAGCCGCGCCAGCATCACCCGGCGCTCGTCGGCCGGCAGGCGATAGCCGCACTGCAGGCAGGCGAAGTCGGTCTCTTTGCTGAACAGCGTGCGCGAGTAGTTGTCCTGTTCGATCGAGAGGTCGCCGCGGCACTTCGGGCAGCTCTTGAGGATAAACATTTCCGCACCCCTCGGCGGGCCTTCGCTCTCCGCCGCTTTCCTCGGACGTGTGAGGCAGGCGACCGGTGACCGGGGCGAAGCCGCCCCGGATTGGGCCCTTTCTGCCGATGTCACGAGTATCGGCGGGGTGCAGATGCTGCCGCACGCGACGCCGGAACCGAGCCGTGCGGTACCTTCGGACGGTGGCGAGCATGTCCGGCGGACCGGTCCTCACGGCCCCCCGCAGTCGGGAATTCTGCCAGCGAGCGGCTGAGAGCGGGAGGCGCCGGCTCGACAGCAGCCTTCAGGGCTGAAACGGCTCGTCGCGCTCGGCCTCGTCGGCCCAGAGGCGGCCCTGGTTCGGCTCGGCCGGCGGCGGTGGCGGCGTCAGGCCAAGGTGTCGATAGGCGGCCGGCAGCGCCACGCGGCCGCGCGGCGTGTGGCGAAGGAAGCCGAGGCGCACCAGAAACGGCTCGTACACGTCCTGGATCGTGTCCGCGTCTTCAGACGTGCCGACGGCGATCGAGTTGAGGCCGACCGGCCCGCCGTCGTACTTCTCGATGATGAAGCGCAGGATGACCCGATCGACTTCGTCCAGGCCCAGCTCATCGACCTCCAGCCGCGCCAGCGCCTCGCGCGCCACGGCGCAACTGATCACGCCGTCATGCAGCACCTGTGCATGGTCGCGCACGCGGCGCAGCAGGCGGTTGGCGATGCGCGGCGTGCCGCGCGAGCGGCGCGCGATCTCGGCCGCGCCGTCCGGCTCGGTCGGCACGTTGAGCACGCGGGCGCTGCGCTTCACGATCTGCTCGAGCGCCGCGTGCGAGTAGAACTCCAGCCGGTAGACCGAGCCGAAGCGGTCGCGAAGCGGCGGGCTGATCATGTCGTAGCGCGTGGTGGCGCCCGCCAGGGTGAATTTTGCCAGCGGAATGCGCATCGAGCGGGCGCCGGGACCCTTGCCGAGCACCAGATCGAGGGCGAAGTCCTCCATCGCCGAGTACAGCACCTCTTCGACGATGCGCGGCAGACGGTGAATCTCGTCGATGAACAGCACGTCGTGCTGTTGCAGGTTGGTGAGGATCGAGGCGATGTCGCCGGGCCGCTCGATCGCCGGGCCGGAAGTGGTGCGCACATTCACGCCCATCTCCGCGGCGATGATGTTCGCCAGCGTGGTCTTGCCCAGGCCGGGAGGGCCGTAGAGCAGCAGGTGATCGAGGCCCTCGCCGCGGGCCAGCGCCGCCTTGATGCTGATCGCGAGGTTGTCTTTGACCTTCTCCTGACCGATGTATTCGGACAGGCGCGCCGGCCGCAACGTGGTATCGGAGCGATCGTCCTCCGGCTGCCCCTTGCCCGAAAGCAGGCGCTCGTCGTCGCTCATGCCGATCGCTGTCGCCGCTGCCGCCACCTCATCACCCCGCGCGCCCTGACATCGCACAGATGTTCTGAGCCATGATAGCAGATCGGCGCCATCATTTGGCGTTGCCCGCGCCTGAACGCTGCTCGATGCGCAGCTTCCAGAGCTGCAAGGCGTGGTCGAGCCCGTGCTCAACGTAGTGCTCGATGCCCAGCCGCTGCAGCTCGGTGTAGGCGCGATCGTGCTCGGCCACGTGCTCCACGACCTCGGCCATCGACCACTCCTCGGGCGATGGCGAGGCGAGCAGGTGTTCGTCCGTAATCTCGCCAAGGGCGGCGGCGATCGCCTCGCTCACGGCTTGCATCGCGCGCCGCACGGACTCGTCCACGGGCTGCCGCTGGATCAGGGCTTGCTGCGCGGCCTCGACTTCGGCCAGCAGGCGCGCGGCCATCGGGGTCAACTGCATCGGGGAATGTCTCGCTTCCGCTTCACCCATGCGTCTTAGCCGCGGCGCACCGCGCCGCCGTCGACGATGTAGCACTGGCCGGTGATCCAGGCGGCCTTCTCGGTGCAGAGGAAGACCGTCAGCTCGGCGATATCCTCGCCGGTGCCGGCGCGGCCGAGGGGGACACGTTCCTTCACGATCCGCTCCCACTGCTCGCCGCGGCCCAGGTCGTCCATGCGGAAGGTGTCGATGATGCCCGGCAGCACGGCGTTGACCGTAACCTGGTAGCGCGCCAGTTCGGCCGCCATCGAGGCGGTCAGCGATTGGACGCCCGCCTTGCTGGCCGCGTAGGCCGCCGTGTTGGCGCCGTGGGTCTTGCCGGCAATCGAGGAGATGTTGACGATGCGGCCGCCGTTCCCCTGCTTGATCTGCTGGCGCGCCACCGCTTTCGACATCAAGAACGTGCCGGTGAGGTTCGTCTCGATCACGTTGCGCCAGATCGCCTCGTCCAGTTCTACGACGGCCACGCGGTCTGCTCCGCGGGCCGCGCCGGCGTTGTTGATCAGAATGTCCACGCTGCCCAGCTCGCCCACGGTGCGTCCGACCAGCTCCTGGATTGAGTCGGCGCGGCGCACGTCCGAGATCAGCGGCAGCGCCCGCCGCCCCAGGGCCCGCACCTCCTCGGCCACAGACTCGATGTCGCGCCAGCCCGTCGCCTTCTCGTCTTCGGGGTAGTCCTCCGGCTTGCGGCCGGTGCCGGTGAGCACCACGTCACAGCCCTCGCGCGCCAGCGCCACGGCGATCGGCCGGCCGATGCTGCGTCGCCGGCCGGCGCCGGTGACGATTGCCACTTTGCCCTTGAGCGGCGCGTCCTCCGCCATGCTGATCTTACCTCCCGGCTGCCTCCGGCTGCCCATCGCCGCTCCGGCTCGCCCACGCGTCAGCATACACCGCGCCCGCCTCGCCAGGCAGCGGGCAGCAGGGCCTCAGCCGATCGGCTGTTACGGTTCACCCCGTACGCCACGGCCTGCCGCTCGACACGCGGTGTATCGTAAATACAGAGAACGACCGGAACCGCCCCGCCGCCGGCACGCCGCCGGGCACTCGTGCCCGCCGAGGAGGGGCCGTTATGGCGGAGAGGTTAGGCGTACACGGCGTCGAGCAAGCCGGTTCGGGTCACTCGTCGCCCCCTTCCGCTGAGATCGCCGACCTGTGCCGGCAACTCGCCGACGAGCAATCCCGCCGCCCCGCGCAGATGCGCCTGCGCCAGACGACCGACCAGGACCACTGGTTCGATCTGCTGCGCTACACCGCACAGCTCGCCCGTCGCACCGAACCGGAAACGCGCTCGCTGGACGCGGCGACGCGCCGGGCGCATCATGCCGCTGTGGCGGCGTTCCTGGCGCCGCCCGGCGATGCCTGTGACGACGCTCGCGCCGCCGCACTGCGGCGCGGCCTGACCGACCGGAACGCAAGCGTGCGCTCGCTTTCCGCGGAGCTTGTCGGTCTGCGGGCTGAGTCCGGCGCCCTGGAACAGCTCCGTCCCCTGCTCGACGACGGCAACGACCGCGTACGCGCGGCCGCCGTGAGAGCCCTCTCCACCCTCGATCCTGCGGACGTCATTCCGCTGCTCTTGCGGGCGCTTGAGCGGTACGACGTGGTTGCGGCGGAAGCCGTCTCGGCGCTGGCCGCGATCGGCGAACCGGCCGTGCCGCCATTGATCGCGGAGCTGCGCGGCGGATCGGCCTGGGCGCGCTGGCACGCGGCGCGGGCGTTGGGCAGCGTCGGTGACGAACGCGCGATCCAACCGCTCGTCGGCGCCCTGAATGACGGGGACGGCGGCGTGCGCTGGCAGGCGGCACGGGCGCTGTCCCGCTTCGGCTCTGCCGCACTCGACCCGCTCTTGCGCGCCCTTTGCACGATGACGGTGACGCCGTGGCTGGCCGAAGGCGCCGACCGCGTGCTGCAGCGCGTGGCCACCGGCGCGCTGTACCAGCACGTCAAGCCCCTGCGCCGCGCCCTCCACCACCTCGACGCCGCGGTGGAAGCGCCTGTCGCCGCGGCACAGGCGCGGGCCGCGCTGCGTGAGCAGGGCTAAGCCCGACGGTTCAGCCTGAGAAAACGCTCATGCAATGAAGGAACGGCCTGCGTAGCATGGCGGGCGTGAGACGCCGCGCACAGGACCAGGCCGCGCGGCGCCGGCACAGCTCGGAGCAAGCAGCATGGGCGTCGCCATCCACATTGTCGATGCGTCTGGCTGGAGTGAGCGGGCCGTGCCCGCGCTCAGGCAGGCGGGCTTCGTCACCCTGCGCGTGGACACGCGCGACGCGGCCGAGCGCCTGATCCGCCGCCGCCCGCCGGATCACATCATCGCCGTCGATGCCGCGCCACGCCTGGACGCGCTCGAAGCGACGCACTGGCTGATGGCAGCCACCACCGCGCCGATCACCGTCGTGATCCGAGGTGATGACGAACGCCGGGCGCTGGGCTGCTTCGCGGCCGGCGCCGACGACGTCGTCTCAGCCGACTGTCCGCCGCGCGTACTGATCGCCCGCCTGCGCGCCGTGTTGCGACGGGTCGGCGCGCCCGCCGGCGACGGCGTGGGGCCGGTCGCGATCGGCGAGATCCGCGTCGAGCCCGAGTCACACCAGGCGCTGGTGCGCGGCCGCCCGGTACACCTGACGCCGCTGGAGTTCGCCCTGCTGCACGCGCTGATGCGCGACCCCGGCGTGGTCTACACGCGCGAGGATCTGCTTGACGCGGTATGGGGGGCACGCGACATGGCCGTCGAGCGCACGATCGACGCGCACGTCTGGAAACTGCGCCGCAAGATCGCTTCCCACGGCGGCCAGCCCGAGCATATCGTCTCCGTGCCGCACTTCGGCTACCGCTTCCGCCGCCCTGACGAGGCGCTGCAAGCGCTGCCGGCGCTGGCGGGCTGACCGGCGCCGCGCTTTTCAGCCGCAACATGGGCAGGTAGAGTGGAGCCGGGCCGGCTCGCTGCCAGACAGGCGCCGGCCGGAGTCCGCGCATGGCCGATCTCCCCGCCCAGCGCGCGGTTCATGAAGCCGCGTCGGTGTTGACTGCAGCGGATCTCCCTGACGGCGAAGCCGAGGGCGTCCCGGCCGGCGCTGGCCCTCGCCGCACTGAATACCGTCCAACCATCCGCGAGCTGCCGTTGGCCGAGCGCCCGCGCGAGCGGCTGCGCAGCTACGGCGAGGGCGCGCTCGCCACGGCGGAGCTGCTGGCGATCATCCTGCGTGTCGGCATGGCGGGCGAAAACGTGCTCGACGTGGCCAGCCGCCTGCTCAGCCAGCACGGCGGCCTCGTGGGCCTCGCCCGGCTGAACTTCGATGAGCTCTGCGCCACGCGCGGGCTGGGCGAAGCGAAGGCGGCGCAGCTCCGCGCCGCGCTGGAGCTGGGCCGCCGCCTTGCCGTGGCCACACCCGAGGAGCGCCCGGTGATTCGCGAGCCGAAGGACGTGGCGCACCTGCTGCAGAGCGAGCTGCAACTGCTCGATCAGGAGCAGCTCCGCGTGCTCGTGCTCAACACGAAGAACCAGGTGCTGGCGATCCCGACGATCTCCAGCGGCACCGTCAACCAGTCGCAGGTGCGGCCGGCGGAGGTCTTTCGCCCCGCGATTCGAAGCAATGCGCCCAGTATCATCGTCGTGCACAACCATCCCTCGGGCGACCCGACGCCGAGCAAGGACGACGTGAGCGTGACGCGCGAGCTGGTCGCCGCGGGGCGTCTGCTCGACGTGGAAGTGCTCGACCACATCGTGATCGGTCTCGGCCGCTTCGTCTCGCTCAAAGACCGGGGACTCGGCTTTTGAGCTGCGGCCGGAAGATCGCGGTGATCGCCAGGTTGGAGGGCGGCACAACCACCGCGCACGGGTTGATCGCCGTGCCACTGCAGGGACCGCCTGCCCAGCCGACAAAGCTGCTGCCGGCGCAGGGCACGGCCTGCAGCGTCACGGTGTCGCCGAACAGGTGAGGCCCGCCGCCGCCCGGCGGCGTGACGTTGCCGCAGCCCTGCACCGTCACCGACACGGAGAAGAGAGGAATCGGGATCACCGGCGGCGCCGGCGCCGGCTGCTGCTGCGGCGGCGGCACCACTCCGAAGGGCGCGCCCGGAACGCCGGGCCGGATGAACTGCCCGAACGCCGTGGCGCCGCTGCCGACCAGGACCGTTGCCGCAACGGTGTTTGTGCGCGTATCGATCACCGATACGCTGCTGTTGTCGGAATTGGCGACGTAGACCGAGGCGCCGTCGGGTGTGATGGCCAGGCCGATCGGCGTCAGCCCCACCGGCACGCTGGCGAGGATGCTGCCGCTGGCGATATCGATCACGGAGACGCGGTCGCTGCCGGCGTCGGTGACGTAGAGACGGGTGCCGGCGGGATTCGCGACGACCGCCACAGGAACTTGTCCCGCCGGCAAGCTGGCGACCACGGCGTTCGTGCTGGTGTCGATCACCGCAACCGAATTGCTGCGGCCGGTGACTACATAGAGACGGGCGCCGCTGGGGCTCATAGCGACGCCGATGGGGAAGCTGTTGACCGGCACAGTGGCGATCACCTGGTTCGAACCGGTATCGATTACGGCGACGGTGTTGCCGATCTCCGAGCTTACGTACACACGGGTTCCGGCCGGATTGACCACCACGCCCACCGGCGCCGCCCCGACGGGCAGCGTCGCGATAGCCGAGTTCGTCCCGGCGTCGATCACGGAAACCGTGTTGTCGGCAAAGTTGGCGACGTAGACGCGCGTCCCCGCCGGGTTCACGGCGATGCCGAGTGGCAACCTCCCGACGTTCACAGTGGCGACGACCTTGTTCGCGCTCGCATCAATCACCGAAACCGTGTTGTCGCCGGCGTTCGTGACATAAACGCGCGTTCCCGCCAGGTTCACCGCCACGCCCTGCGGCGCCAGCCCGACCGGTACGGTGGCGACGACTCGGTTTGTGCTGGTGTCGATCACGGAGACCGTGTTGTCGACGCCGTTAGCAACGTAGGCGAACGGTCCAGACGCCGGTGCGGAGGGCTGGGAGACGCCGCCCTGCAACGGATTCGCCGCCACGGTCAGCGTCACCGTCGCTACGTTCGACTCCAGATTGCTCGTTGCATCGTGGATCCGGTAGCTGAAGCCGTCGGCGCCCTGAAACGTGATCGCCGGCGTGTAGCTATAGCTGCCGTCGGCGTTCAGGGTGAGCGCGCCGTGCGCCGGGCCGGTGACAAGCACGGCGGTCAGCGTATCGCCGAAGGGGGCAGCATCGTTGGCGAGCACGCCCGGCGCGGCCACGCTCAGTGTGCCGCCGGCGGTGACGCTGCCGCTGTCGTTCACGGCAACGAGCGGCGTGGCCGTGACGGTGATCGAAACGGTCGCAAACGCCGAGCTGCTGTTGGTCGTGGCGTCGAAGATGTTGTACTGCATTGTGTCGACGCCGACGAAGCCGGCGTTGGGAAAGTAGGCGACGCTGCCATCAAAGCCGACGCTGCCGGACCCGTGCAGTGGCAGGGCGCGAAAAACCACCTGGATGGCGTCGCCGGCGGTGAAGCTGTCGTTGGCGAGTACGCCGGGGGCCGGTACGAAGAGCGCCACGTTTTCGGGCGTGGTGTAACTGTCGTTGTTGGCCGTCGGCGGCGTGGCGAGCACGGTGCGGACGGAAGCAACGGGACCGGTGTTCCCTCCCGCGCCAGACGCAGCGAGGGCAGCGCGCGGCAAGGCATGACCCGCCAGCAACACGGTCAGCAGTACCGAGCCCAGCAGCACCAGTCGCCCGACCGGCCATCGCGCCACGCTTCGCATCAACTAATCCTGTCGTGCCGGTATGAGAGCGTAACAAGTTTGCCAGAAGCGGCGACTGCTGTAAATGCCTGCAACGCTTCGCTGCTCCCGCCCGCCAGCCGCGGCGCCAACGCTTTGCTCCGCCGAGCCGACGTACCGCAGAAGCTCGCGCTACTGCACCAGACTTGTCGAAGCTCCGGCGCGACCGTACGCGCACAGCCGGCATCCGGAGAGCGCAAGGTCGGTTGGCCCATCGATCACGATGGCTTCGCGGGAAGCCTGGCCGCCGGATGCCGCCGGCCGGCATCTACCCTGCGCCGTCAGACGGTCCCGGCAGGACCGGCGACTACACGCGCACGCGGCTGCTGAGCAGATCCTTGTGGATCTGGCCGTCCTTCATGATCAGTGCAAGGCGCTCCCGGTCCTGCAACAGCGCGATGTCCGCCAGCGGATCGCCATCGACCACCAGCAGATCGGCGAGCTTGCCCGGCTCAAGCGTGCCCAGGAGCTGGCCGGCGCGGCTGCATTCGGCCGCCGTCTTTGTCGTTGCGACGATCGCCTGCATCGGCGTCATGCCGCCCTCGACCATCAGCGCCAGCTCCTCGGCGTTGGTGCCGTGCGGGCCAACGCCGGTGTCGGTGCCCATCGCGATCGGCACACCCGCCTGCACAGCGCGGCGGAAGCTGTTGAAGTGCGCCTCCTTCACCTCGGACGCCTTGCGCAGCGCGTAGGGCGGCACCGACGACGGATCCTTCTCCGCGCGCCGAATCACCCAGACCGGCGCGACGAGGGTGGCGACGAGATAGGTGCCACGCCGCTTCATCTCCTCGATCACGTCATCTTCCAGGTAAATGCCGTGCTCGATCGAGGCGATCCCGCCCAGCACCGCGTTGCGAATGCCCTGCGCCGCCTGCGCGTGGGCCATCACCGTTCTGCCCGAAGCCCGCGCCTCGTACACGATCACGGCGATCTCTTCCGGCGAGAAGCCGGTTGCGCCGGGCTCGTCGTTCGGCGACATCACGCCGCCCGAGGTGTGGACCTTGATCTGGTCGGCGCCGGCGCGCAGCAACTGGCGCGTGGCTCGGCGCACCTCGTCCACGCCGTCCACCACGGTCCAGGGGTGGTCGGGATCGGGCACCTTCAGGTCGGCGCCGCTGGGCATCACGCTGTCGCCGTGGCCCCCCGTCTGCGAGAGGGCGCCCACGGCGATGCGCAGGCGCGGTCCGGGGAACATGCCCTGCTCGATCGCCATCTTCACGCCGCGCGGCGTGCCGCCGGCGTCGCGCACGCTGGTGAAGCCGGAGTCGAGCGTCAGCTTCGCGTTGGCCAGCGCCGTGGCGATCGAGTAGCTGTAGGGATTCAGCAGCCGCTGCTGCACGCCCCAGGCGGACGAGGCCAGGTGCACGTGGCAATCGATCATGCCCGGCATCAGCGTCATGCCGGAGGCGTCGATCGCCGTCGCCCCGCGCGGCGCCTCGACGTTCGCGCCGGCCGCGACGATGCGGTTCTCTTCGATTACGAGCGAAGCGCCGGGAACCGGATCGCGTCCCGTGCCGTCGATCAGCGTCGCGCCATGAATCACCGTGGTCATCGCCCTGCCTCCCGCGCGCCGGCCTTAGAGTAGGACAGGCCGGACGGCGCTGGCGCCATCTTTGCATATTACACACTGGGCACGGCGGCGCAGGAGCCGCCGCGCGGCGCTGCCGCTTCGGTTGGACCCTCGCCCCGGCGCCCTCTACACTGTGCGCAGCGCCGCAGCGCGAGGAACAGGACAGATGGCAGTCGCAGACGGACGCGCGCCTGGTCGCCGTCGGGTGGTCGTCACCGGCATGGGCGCGATCACGCCGCTCGGTGAAGACGTCGAATCGTTTTGGGCGGCGCTTGTGGCCGGGCGCTCCGGCGTCGATTACATGACGCTGGCCGACACGACGAACTACCCGACCAAGCTGGCGGGGGAAGTGAAGGAGTGGCAACCGGAGCGCTATATCGACCGCCGCGAGGCGCGGCGCATGGCGCGGTTCAGCCAGTTCGCCGTCGCCGCGGCCGGCCAGGCGATCGCCGACGCCGGCCTCGACCTCGACCATGAAGATCGCACGCGCATCGGCGTCTATCTCGGCAACGGCAACGGCGGCTATCCGAACATCGATGAGGCCGTGCGTACCATCCTGGCGAAGGGCGGCATGCGCATCGACCCCCTCTTCATGCCCAAGAGCCTGCCGAACATGGCCGCCGCCCAGGTCAGCCTGCAGTACGGCCTCAAGGGCTACACCGGAACGGCGATCACCGCCTGCGCCGCGGCCACGCAGGCTGTGGGCGAAGCGGCCGAGGTGATCCGCCGCGGCGCCGCCGATGTGATCCTCTCGGGCGGCACGGAGGCCGGTATCGGGGAGCTGGGGCTGGCCGCCTTCTCGGTGATGCGCGCGATGAGCAGCCGCAGCGACGAGCCGGCCCGCGCCAGCCGCCCGTTCGACAAGGACCGCGACGGCTTCATTCCCGCCGAGGGCGCCGGCATTTTCGTGCTGGAGTCGCTGGAGCGCGCGCAGGCGCGCGGGGCGCGCATCTACTGCGAGGTAACGGGCTACGCCGCCAGTTCGGACGCCTACCACATCGTCGCGCCCTGCGCCGACGGTGAGGGCGCGGCGCGGGCGATTGAGTGGGCCCTTGCCGACGCCGGCCGCACACCGGCCGAGGTGGATTATGTCAACGCGCACGGCACCTCGACGCCGATGAATGACCCCGCGGAGACGAAGGCGATCAAAGCGGCGCTGGGCGAGCACGCCTACACCGTGCCGGTTAGCTCCACCAAGTCGATGATCGGCCACGCCTTCGGCGCCAGCGGCGCCCTGGAGCTGGTCGCCTGCGTCAAGACGATCGACAGCGGCACCATTCATCCCACGATCAACTACGAGACGCCCGACCCGGACTGCGATCTCGACTACGTGCCCAACACGGCGCGGCGCGCCGACGTGCGCGTGGTCTTAAAGAACAGCTTCGGCTTCGGCGGCCAGAACGCCTGCGTCGTCATCGAGAAGTTTGACGGCGCGGACCAGCACTGATGCGCGTGCTCGTCGTGGGCGGCGCCGGCTACATCGGCAGCGTCACCGTTGAAGTGCTGCTCGATGCCGGGCACAGGGTCACCGTCTTCGACGATCTGAGCCACGGCCATCTCGACGCCGTGGACGACCGCGCCGTGCTCATCACCGGCTCCACGCACGACGAAGCGGCGCTGGAACGTGCCTTCGCGGAGCCGCCGGACGGCGTGATCAACTTCGCCGCCTTGATCGCCGTCGGCGAGTCGATGCGCGACCCCGGAAGCTACTTCCACAACAACGTGGCGGGCGGCATTGCCCTGCTCAATGCCATGGTGCGGCACCATGTGCGCCGCTACGTGTTCTCCTCCACCGCCGCCGTCTTCGGCGAGCCGGAGTACGTGCCGCTGGACGAGCAACATCCCCTGCGCCCGGTGAATCCGTACGGCGAGTCGAAGCTGATTGTCGAGCAGATGTTGCGTTGGTACGACGAGTGCCACAGCATCAAGTCCGTCGCGCTACGCTACTTCAACGCCTCAGGCGCGACAGAAAAGCGCGGCGAAGACCACGACCCTGAGACGCACCTGATCCCGATCGTCCTGCAGGTTGCCGAGGGCACGCGCGGCGCCCTGCCCTTGTTTGGCGTCGACTATCCCACACCGGACGGCACCTGCATCCGCGACTACGTGCACATTGCGGACCTGGCGCAAGCGCATGTGCTCGCCCTGGACTACGCGGCCTCACGCTCCGGCCGCTTCAACCTGGGCAGCGGTACGGGCCACTCCAACCGCGAGGTGATCGCCGCGGCGAAGCGCGTCACCGGCTGCGAGATTGCCGTCAATCAGCAGCGCCGCCGCGCCGGCGACCCGCCGGCCCTGGTTGCTTCCTCGGAACTGGCGCGCCGCGAGCTGGGCTGGCGACCGCGCTTCGACGACCTCGACGCGATCGTGGATAGCGCCTGGCGCTGGCGGCGCGCCCACCCTGGAGGCTACGCGGGCGGCACGTCGTCGGCGTGAATCTCGACGCCGGCGGCGCGCTCGTAGAGCAGCAGGGTCGCCAGCGAGTTCTTGTCGCCCAGGCCGTTCCCCTTCGCCCACTCGTAGACCTGTTCGACAGCCGCCGCCACCGGCATGGGCACGCCCAGGTCGCGGCCGGCTCCCACGGCCAGGCCCACATCCTTGCGCGCCAGGGCCAGGGCGAAGCTCGCGTCTTCGAAGGTACGGCGGAAGAGCCGCGGCAGCCCGCGCACCAGCGGCCCGGCCGAACTGACGCTCATCACTTCGAACAACGTCGCCGGGGGGATGCCCGCCTTGGCGCCCACGACCACGGCCTCGTCCAGCAGCGGGCCGATCGACAGCGCGATCAGGTTATTCATCAGCTTGACGACGGATCCGTTGCCCACCGGGCCGAGATGAAACACGTTGGCGCCGATCGCGCCGAGCAGCTCGCGATACTCGTCGAAGGCCGCGCGCTCACCGCCGACCATCACGGCGAGGGTGCCTTTCTCGGCGCCGGAGACGCCGCCGCTCACCGGTGAGTCGAGCACGATGACCCCCTGATCCGCCGCCTGCGCCGCGATGCGGCGAATCACGGCCGGCGCGTTGCTGCTCAGGTCGAAGACGACGCTGCCGCGCGCCGCCCCGGCGAGCACGCCGTCCGGACCCAGCAGCACGCGCTCCACCTCGGGCGGCCCCGGCAGCGAGGTGAAGGCGACACGGCACTGCTCGGCCACGGCCCTGGGGCTGGCGGCCCAGCGGGCGCCCAGCTCGATCAGGTTGGCGGCAGCGTCCTCGCGCAGGTCATAGACGACGAGCTGATGCCCGGCGCGGATGAGGTTGCGCGCCATCGGATTGCCCATGTTGCCGAGGCCGATGAAGCCGACATCCACGGCGTCTCTCCTTCGCGGGCTCCTCGGTTTGAACCAGCCGCGAGGCGCTCGAACGCGGCGCTCCGCGCGGCCAGCGTACGAAGCGACGGCCGGGCTGGCAACACAGGCTCGCCCGGCGACTTTCCCGCGCGTCCGAGCCCTCGGCACGGCGGCCGGAAGTTGGGCAGGAGCCGTATCGATCGCCACTGTTGCGCCGGAGTTGCAGGTTCGATGCTTATGCCAGGAAGGTCACACAGGCTGTGTGGCCGAGGCCATATCAGCGATCACATCTGCGCGGGTAGCCTCGTTGTAACGGCGGACCGCGCCGCATCGACCAGGAATGAGAGCGCCGTCCGCGCCGCGCAGCCGGCGAAAAGGGGGCAGGGAGATGCGCACAACGTGCTCAACGTGCATAACGTGCTCACCGTGTAATGAAGCGAAGCCCGCGGCCGGAACACAGGTAACCGTGCGCCTCGCCACGCAAGGCCCCGCCCTGCGGACGGTTGTCAGCCTGGCCGGCGGCTCAGCCGTGCGCGTGCGGCTGGCCGCGTAGCTGCCTCGGTCAACGCTCGCCGCTCAGACGCCGGCGCTCTACGCCGGCGCACCAGCGCACGAACCGCGGCGCCAGCGATCGATCGCTGGCGAAGTGCAGGTGCATATAGCTTCCCCAGACCGAGCCACGCGCCCCGCCCGCCATTCGCTCACCACCGCCGTCCACGGCCGCCGCGTAAACCGCGTCTGCGTCGGCCGGCGGCTCCGACACCGACCAGTGGAACTCGTGCCCGCGCAGCCGCGCGCCCGCCGGCCCGGTAGGACCGTCGCGCAGCGTGCGCAGCTCCCGGTAGCCGAGCGTCAGGCGGCTGTCGCTCATCGTGGAATCGAGCGGCAACAGCTTCAGCATCTCGTGCCGGACGCCCTCCGCGTCGGTGAGCGAGCGGCCGGCGTACATGTAGCCGCCGCACTCCGTGTAGATCGGCACGCCGCTCGCCGCGGCGGCGCGCAGCGCCGCCAGCATCGGCCGATTGGCCGCCAGCCGCGCCGCGAACAGCTCCGGGAAGCCGCCGCCCAGGTAGACCGCATTCGTGGCCGGCGGCAGCGCCTCGTCATCGAGTGGGCTGAACGGCACAATCTCGGCGCCGTATACCCGGACCAGATCCAGCGCATCTTCGTAGTAGAAGCTGAAGGCCGCATCGCGCGCGAGCGCGAGCCGGACGCTCCGCGTTGCCGGCTCCGACGGGAACAGCGGTTCGGCAATCCGACGACCAGGCCGCGGCTCGCGGGCGATGCGTAGGACACGCTCAAGATCGAGGCCGCGGGCGACACTCTCCGCCAGCGCGTGGAAGTACTCGCGAGCGACCGGGCCTTCGGTGACCGGAATCAGGCCGAGGTAGCGCTCGGGCAGCGTGAGCCGCGCATCCCTGCCCAGGCTGCCGACGACGGGCACGCCGGCCTCATCTTCGATTGGCGGCGCCACGGCGCGGTAGTGGCCCTCCCCGGCGATGCGGTTGAGCACGACACCGGCCAGGTCGACGCGCGGGTCGAAAGTGCGGTAGCCGTGCACAATCGCCGCCGCGCTGCGTGCGATCTTCCAGCCGTCTACGACCAGCAGCACCGGCACGCCGAGCAATGCCGCCACCTCCGCCGTGCTGCCGGCGCCGCGGCCGCCGGTGCGGCCGTCGAAGAGGCCCATTACGCCTTCGATCACGCAGAGGTCAGCGCCCGCTGACGCGCGCTGGAAGCATTCGACCACGGCCTCGTGCGGCAGCATCCAGGTGTCGAGGTTACGCGAGGCGCGGCCGGAGACCGCCGTGTGATAGCTGGGATCGATGTAATCCGGCCCGACCTTGAAGCCCTGCACGCGCAGGCCACGACGGGCGAAGGCGGCCATCAGCCCGGTGGCGACCGTCGTTTTGCCAACGCCCGAATGGACTCCCGCCACCACGATCGTGCGAGCCATGCGCTGCTCCCGGCTGGCCGTCAGGGCAGATTTGGATAGAGGAACTGCTCCAGCATCAGTAGTTCGTCCGCGATGCGCGGGCCGGGCCGCAGCAGCGCCGGATCGATCGCCGCCACTCGCCCGGCGCGCACCGCGGCGACGTTGGCCCAGCCGGGCAGCGTCGCGAGATCGGCGGCCGCGTGCAGATCCGTCGCGCCTGCCAGCAGCACCGCGTCGGGGTTCGCCGCGGCGGCACGGCCGCGGCCGTTCTGGCCGGGATCCGCGGGGACCTGCAAATTTTGCGCTTTCAACAGCATCAGCATGTCGCTCAGCAGCGTGCCGGAAGGCTCACCGTGTCCAGCGGGGCCCAGATCGACGAAGACCCGCGGCCCCTGCTGCACCCCCGCGAGCTGGCGCTTGACCGCATCGACGCGCCGCCCTAGCGCGGCGGCCGCTCGCTGGGCGTCGGCCAGGCGTCCGGTGACGTCGCCAAAGAACTGGATCTGTTGCTCCAGCTCGGCTACCGTCACCGGCTCCTTCAGTGCCACCACCGGCACGGCGGCGCTGTCGAGCGCAGTGACGGTCGGGGCGCCGGCTCCAACGATCACGATCAGATCGGGATTGAACGCTTGGATCGCCGTCACGCCCGCGCTCGCCGCGACTTTGGGCAGCGCGGCCGCGTCGGGCGGGTAGTCCGAATCGGAGCTGACGCCAACCACCTGCGGCCCGGCGCCGATCTGGAAGAGAATCTCTGTCGCTCCTGCCGAGAGCGAGAGGATGCGGCGCGGCTGCGCCGCGATCAGCACCTGCCGACCGTCGTCCCGTCGCAACTGCAGTGGATAGGTGGCGCCGGCCGTGGCCGTGAACAGCGGTGTGGCCGGCGCCCGAGGCGGAGCCAGCACGAGTGGCTGCTGCGGCGCGCCGGGCCCGTTCGTCTTCTCGCCGCCGCTGCTGATCAGAAAAGTCGCAACGATCGCGGCCAACGCGAGCACGGCCAGCGGCGCGAGGTAGCGAAGGCGGCGTGCGGTCATAGGTCCGGCTTCGCTCCGACACTGCTTCCCTCCCAGCATAGCGCGCGGCGCGGCAAGCGCACGATCGCCGCCGCGCCGTTTGAGCGCCGCAGCCGCACCTCTCTATACTTGAACGGAGAAAGCCAATTGACACGGCGGACTGCAATGCTCTTCTTCCGGACGACGTCGGTCGAGCAAACGCGTGCCCTGGGCGAGCGCATTGGCGCGCTGCTTGAGCCGGGCGACGTGGTGTTGCTGCAGGGGCCGCTGGGCGCGGGCAAGACGGCGATGACCCAGGGCGTCGGCCGGGGCGCCGGCTCGAGCGACCTGGTCAACAGCCCGACCTTCGTGCTGATCAACGAGTACCGCGGCCGCGTCAAGCTCTACCACGTTGACCTTTACCGGCTGGAGGCGACGGAGGAGATCGCACAGCTCGACCTGCCCGGCTATACCGACGACGGCGCCCTGATCGTGGAGTGGCCGGAGCGCGGCGCCGGGCTCTTGCCGGACGAACATCTGCACGTCGCGATCGAGCACGACGGTTCAGACGCACGCACGCTGACGCTCACGGCGTTCGGTGAACGGTCAGCGCGCCTGCTACGGGCGCTGAGCGCCGAGGCGGTGGCCGCCGGTGACTGAGACCGCTGCCGGCGTCGAGCTGGCGATCGATACGGCCGGCGCCGTCGCCAGCGTCGCCATCTCGCGGCAGGGCGCGCTGCTCGCGGAGCTGACCTGGCGCAGCCACCGCAATCACTCGGTTGAGTTGCTGCCCGCCATCGAGCTGCTGCTGGCACAGTGCGGCCTTGAACGCGAGCAAATCCGCGTGCTGTTCGTCGATCGGGGCCCCGGCGCCTACGCGGGGCTGCGCGTCGGCATCAGCACGGCGATGGGGCTGGCGCTGGCGCTCGACGCCGAGCTGCTTGCCGCCGGGCGGCTGGAGCTGGACGCGTACGGGCAGTCGGCCTTCCCCGGCCCTGTCTGCGCGATCCACCAGGCCGGACGCGGCGATCTCGCCTGGGCCGTTTACGAACGCGGCGGCGCGGACCTGCGCGAACTCGCCGTGCCCCGGCTCACGGACCTCGACAGCCTGATCGAGCAGGCGCCCGACGTTGGCGTGTTCTGCGGAGAGCTGGCCGGGCTGGAAGAGCGACTGCTCGCCGGCTTTCCCTCTGCCCGGCGGACCAGTCCCGCCGCGTCGCAGCGGCGGGCCGCCTGGTTGTCGGAGCTGGGCTGGGCGCGCTACATCGCCGGCGCCCGCGACAATCCGCTCTCGGTCGATCCGCTCTATCTGCGCGACCCCGCGATCACAAAGTCGAAGGCCGCGGCCGGGGGCGGTCGCTAGCATTCGATATCGTCGAACAGGGACGGCCCGGCGGCCCTGTGCTGGGCTCGACTATCACGCCAACGAGCCTCGGGCACGTCGAAGAAGGAAGAGCATGGAACGCACGCTGATCCTGGTGAAGCCCGACGGCGTCCAGCGCGGTCTGACCTTCGAGATCCTCGGCCGGCTGGAGCGGCGCGGTCTCAAGTTGATCGGCCTCAAGCTGATGCAGGTCTCGCCCGAGCTCGCCGGCCACCACTACCGGGAGCACGAGGGCAAGGGCTTTTACGCGGGCCTGATCGAGTACATCACCTCGGCGCCGATCGTGGCCGCCGTCTTCGAAGGCCCGGACGCGATCGCCGCCGCGCGGGCGACCATGGGCAAGACGAACCCCGTCAACGCCGACGCCGGCACGATCCGCGGCGATCTGGCGATCCAGACCGGCCGCAATTTGGTGCACGGCTCCGACGGCCCGGAGTCCGCCGCGCGCGAGGTGGCGCTCTTCTTCAAACCCGGGGAGCTGCAGAGCTACAAGCGCGCGCTCGACGCCTGGCTGCAGGAGTAGCGGGGCGGCGATCGCTGCTGGCGATCAGCCGAAGCGCACCAATGGCGCCGAACGGCTCCACAGCCCTTCGAGGTTGTAGAAGGCGCGTTGTTCGGGCGAGAAGAGGTGCACAATCACCGGCCCGAAGTCGAGCAGCACCCATCCCGAGTCCGGCTCGCCCTCCCGCGGGCCGAGATCGACGCCCCGCGGTTTCATCTCGCGTTCGAGCGTGTCGATCAGCGCATTGAGCTGGCGGACGTTGTTAGCCGTGGCGATAACAAAGTAGTCCGCGAACGTGGAGACCTTGCTGATGTCGAGCTGGACGATATCCTCGGCCTGGCGATCCGAGAGGATATCGACGAGGTTCTGGGCGATCTCGGCTGAGTCCAGACTGCTCCTCCTGCAGCGTTCGCGGCTGTTCGTCGGGCGGTCAAACCACCGCCAAAACGTATACTACGAAGTGTAGCATCTTCCGGCGCGCCGCGGCGGCAGCGCCGGGCAGGGGGGTTTTGTGCCGGGTCCGCGGGTGATCGTCGGCATGAGCGGCGGGGTCGATTCCTCGGTCGCGGCCGCCTTGCTGCAGCAGCAGGGGTACGACGTGGTCGGCGTGACGATGCGCCTCTGGACGCAGCCCGATCCGGAGGGCTTCAGCGGCCGCAAGCAGTGCTGCTCGATCGAGGACGTGGACGATGCCCGCCGGGTCGCGCAGAAGCTCGGCATCCGGCACTACACGCTGAATCTGGAGCGGCAGTTCAACGACCGCGTCGTCGACTACTTCGTGGGCGAGTACGCGCGCGGGCGCACACCCAATCCTTGCCTCGCCTGCAACGAGCACATCAAGTTCAAGGCGTTGCTGGAACGCGCGGTCGCCCTCGATGCCGACTTTCTCGCCACCGGCCACTACGCCAGGCGCAGCGAGCACGGTGGCCGCTTTCACCTGCTGCGCGCGGCCGATCCCGACAAGGACCAGTCCTACGTGCTCTACACCCTGGGGCAGCAGGAGCTGCGGCGCGTGCTGTTTCCGCTGGGTGAGCTGAACAAGCCGCAGGTCCGCGCCATTGCCGCCGAACTCGGCCTGGGCGTGGCGCAGAAGCCCGACAGCGTGGAGATCTGCTTCATCCCCGGCAACGACTACCGCGCCTTCGTCTCGGCGCGGGTGCCGCAGCGGGCCGGGGCGATCCTCGACGAGCACGGCGTCGTGGTAGGCGAACACCGGGGGATCGCCAACTTCACCGTGGGCCAGCGTAAGGGACTCGGCGCTTTCGGCGACCGCCGCTTCGTCACCGAGATCCGACCGGCCGACAACGTGGTAGTGATCGGACCGCAGGAGGCGCTGCTGTCGCGCACGCTGCACGCTACCGATTTGCGCTGGACGCAGGGTGCGCCGCCCGATCCGGACGAGTGCGTGGATGTGAAGATCCGCTACCGCAGCCGTCCACTGCCGGCGCGCCTCCGCATTGACGGCGACCGCGCCGAGGTCAGCTTCGCCGAGCCGCAGCGGGCCGTCACGCCGGGCCAGTCGGCCGTGTTCTACCGTGGCGACGAAGTCCTGGGCGGCGGCACGATCTGCGCGGCGCCGCCCCTCGCTTGACCACGGAGCTACGATCGCGATGATGGCCGCTCCTGCCAAACCCGCATCGCTCGACGGGCTTGTCTCGCGCTGGCTCAACCGGCCGCTGTCGCGTCCCACGGCGCGGCTGCTGGCGCATACCTCCGTCACGCCCAACCAGATCACGCTCTTGAGCGCACTGATCGCCGGCGTGGCCGGGTTGCTGCTGGCGGCAGGGCACAACGTCTGGGGCGGAATTGCCATCCACATCTCGTCTGTGGTCGATGGCGTGGACGGCGATCTCGCGCGGCTCAGCGGGCGCAGCAGTCGCTTCGGCGCGGTGCTCGACGCGGTGCTCGACCGCTACGCCGATGCGGCGATCTTCGGCGGCATGGCCTGGTGGGCGTACCGGCACGAGGGATTCCCCGCGGCGCTGCTGCTCGGCCTCGTGGCGCTCACCGGCGCCTTCGCCGTCAGCTACTCCCGCGCCCGCATCGAGGCCAGCGCCGGGCTGAAGACGGCGGGCGAGTTGCTGGGCCTCGGCTCACGCGACGTGCGGCTGCTGCTGGCGGCGCTGGGCTGCGTCCTTGGTCAGGTGTGGCCGGCGCTGGCGCTGGTGGCCGTGCTCTCACACGCGACGGTGCTCTGGCGGCTGATCCGTCTCGCGCGCACGCCGCCCGCGTAGCGGCGCCGCCGCCCGCGGCGGCTGCAATCTCTTGCTCCTACTCCAATGCGTGGATTGAGCCCTGGATGACGCATGATACAATTCCGCCGAACCGCGGCCGGGAGTGGTGCATGGACACGGCACGCGACATCGTCATCATCATCTGGGGCGTCCTCAGCATTCTCACCCTGCTGGTGGTGCTGGGCATCGCGCTGTTCATCGGCCTCTCGATCAAACGGCTCGTCTCCACGGTGAACGAGCTGGTCAACACCAGCGTGCGCCCAATGATCGACACCACGCAGCAATCGGTCGTCAACGTCACCGGCACAACGCAGTTTCTTGGCGATACCGTCGTCTCGCCCGTGATTCGGGTGATCAGCATCGCCGCCGGTGTGCGGCGCGGCGTCGGCGTCTTCACCGGCGTCAGTGGCAAGCTGCGCGGCCGCGGCAGGAAATCGTCGTGAGCGACGAGCCGCGGGCTCGCTCCTGGGCCGTCGCCGCCTTGCCGCAGCGGCGCGACGGCGGGATCGAACTTGGCCCGCTGGGCCTCTCCGGCGCGCGACTGCGCCGCGCCCG
Source organism: Dehalococcoidia bacterium (assembly GCA_035310145.1). NCBI lineage: Bacteria > Bacillati > Chloroflexota > Dehalococcoidia > Dehalococcoidia bacterium. The sequence continues at coordinate 47,970 of DATGEL010000041.1, read as the reverse complement.
TCGCCGCGCGAAGGCCGATGCTGAGAGCGCCCGCACGTTCCTACGCGACACGGTCGCACGCGCCCGCGGGCGCCACGCGCCGGCCACGGCGGCAGCCGACGCCGCGGCGAAATGGTCGCCGGCGCAGCTCACGACGTCGGTCCGGAGGCTGAAGCAGAACACGCTTGCGCGATTGAAGCCCGTCAAGCGGCCGGACCACCGGCCCGACGGCTCAGCCGTGTCGCCGCCGTTGCCGCCGCCGGTGCAGCGAGCGCCCGAGCCCGGCCGCAACGGCGCCCATTCGCCGCTGGCGGTGCTGCGCGAACGTTGGCGCGATGCGGTACGCGAGGGCAAGCTGGCGGCGCGGGAGCGCGAGACGGAGATTCGCGCGGAATACGAGCGGCGCGTCCGGCACGATGCCCGACTGCATGCGCAGCACCGCGGCCTGCTGCCGCCGCGCGCCGCCGGCGATCAGGACGACGCGTAGGACGACAGCACGCACGAGAGCAGGCGCGAGGTCAGGCTACGAATGCCTGACCTCGCGCCTGCAACAGCCTATTTCACTGGCAAGCCGGAATACGCCGCAATTGCTCGGGCGGAGAGGGTGGGATTCGAACCCACGAGGCTCATCGCCTACACGATTTCCAGTCGTGCCTGATCGGCCACTCCAGCACCTCTCCAGGGACGCGCCGCCGTGCGCGGCCACGCCCGGACTGCCAAAGCGGGAAGCCGGCCGGCTTCCCGCTTCACCCTGCGCCATATCTGCCGGTCCGCTGGACGGCCCCTGCATCGCCGTGCCGCCGGCCACCGGCGGAGAGGGTGGGATTCGAACCCACGAGGCTCATCACCTACCGCTTTTCGAGAGCGGCACCATCAACCACTCGGACACCTCTCCGAACTGGCCGGCAAGGCCGAGTATAGCACAGGCCACTTCCGCGACGGCCCGCACGTGGAGCCTTCGCCTCCTCCGTGCTACGCTGCGCCGTGCGCGATCGGCGCAGCCGGCTCGGCAGCTAAGGCCATCACTTCCGGCGGCCGCATGCGCCGGTGCCGCCTTCGCGAACAGTCCAGGTGGGAGAGGCGATATTCATGGCGAACAGGCTTGCGGGCAAGGTTGCCATCGTCACGGGCGGCGGGCGCGGCATCGGCCGCGCCGAGGCCTTGCTCCTGGCGGCGGAGGGCGCTGCCGTCGTGGTAAACGACATGGGCGGCAGCAGCCACGGCGAGGGCGCCTCACCGTCGCCGGCAGACGAGGTGGTCGCCGAGATCAAGGCCGCCGGCGGCCGCGCTGTGGCTAATTACGACAACGTCGCCGAGATGCGGGCCGGCGAGAACATGGTCAAGGCCGCGCTCGACGGCTTCGGCCGGCTGGATATCCTCGTCAACAACGCCGGCATCCTGCGCGACCGTATGATCTTCAACATGTCCGAGGAAGAGTGGGACGCGGTGATCGCGGTGCATCTCAAGGGGCACTTCACCGTGACCCGGGCCGCAAGCATCATCTTCCGCCAGCAGCGCTCCGGCCGCATCATCAGCACCTCCTCGGAATCGGGCCTGGGCAACATGGGTCAGGCCAACTACAGTGCGGCTAAAGAGGGCATTGTCGGCCTCACGCGTACGCTGGCGCGCGACCTCGGCCGCTACGGCGTCACGGCCAACGCGATCCGGCCGCGCGCCGCCAGCCGTCTGACGATCTCCGACGAGATGCGCGCGGCCGCCGCCCGTTCGCAGCAAACCGGAGTCTCGGCCGGCGTGCCCGACGGCGGCGGGCCCGGCAGCATCGCGGCGATGCTCCCCGAGCACGTGGCGCCGCTGGTGGCCTATCTGGCCACGGATGAAGCAGCCTACGTCAACGGGCGTAATTTTGTGGTGGGCGGAGACCTGATCAGCTTGCTCAGCGAGCCCGAGCCGATCCGCACGATCATCAATCCCAACGGCTTCTGGACACTGGACGAGCTGATGACCCACTTCAAACAGACGGTGGGCGCCGGCGTGCGCAACCAGTGGCCGCCGCAGACGCCGAAGCCGTAGCGATCGGCCCGAGCGCCTTCAAGCGAGTCCGGCCGACGCCCGGCAGGGGCGGCGTGGGAGAATTCTGCTGCCTGGTGCCAACGCGCAACCGCATCGCACCGCGATTCGTGGTACGTTTGGTCGCGTTGAACCGTTCGACGGCGAGCAATTGCGCCGGGGCAAAGCGTGACCGGGAGGTGAGGACCGTGCGGATGCAAGGCAGACTGCGGGGCATCGTGACGTTCGCGCTGGCGGCGGCGCTGCTCGGCACGTTGGCGGCAGGCGGCGTGGGGCGCGCCCAGTCCGGCATCTCGGCGCCGCTCACACCGCTTGGCGGGTCCACGGGCACCGGCACCGTCTCTCTGGGTTTCGTCGACGCCACCGCCAGCGTCTACCTGATCTACGGAAGGCCGAACGCCGCGTACGAAGTCTCGGCCTGCCAGAGCAACACGGCCCTGGGGAGCACCGCCTGCTACAACTTCGGCCAGCAGGGCTATGTCTATTCCGATGCTTCCGGCACGATCAACGGCCTGGCGATGCTGCCGAAGATCGGCGGCGTGGATGCTGTGCTGCTGCAAAATGTGCTCGACCCGACCGATGCGTTCGACGCCGTAACGGGGCCGAACGGCTCGTTTCTCGGCGCGCTCAGCCAGCCGCTGGGCGCGACGGTGCTGCCCTCCAGCGTGGCGCCGCAGGTCTGTCCACCGGGCTTTTCCGGCACGGTGCCCGTAGCGATCGCGCCGCTCGGCACGCCGGCGCTCGTGCTCTGCCCGTAACGAGGTGCGGCGTTCGCGGGCGCTCCGCGCCTCACTGGCCGATCGGCGGAAAGTATTCACCGTCGAACTGGCGCGGCGCTGGCGTGGGCGAGACAGCAGGCGGGGCTGGGGAAGGCGCTGGCGTCGGCACGGCCAGCGCCTGGCCGCTGTCCAGGTGGGCCGAGGCCTCGATCGTCGTCTTTGGCACGGGGAAGCCGATCGTGCCGTGGGGCGGCAACTGCACCGGGATCGCCTGCCACATGGGCGTGCCGCCGCTGTTGGGCGGATAGGCGATCTGACCGAAAATAATCTCCTGGTATGGGTAGTCGGAGGCGGTGAAGGCGCCGCGCGAGTTCTGCTGGTCGGGCGAGCCGTACGCCGGCCGAGGCCACTTCAGCGCCGGATCGTCGGGGTTGTTGTGCACGTTGTACTTCGCGCAGACATCGCCGAAGCAGTGATACGCCCATAGTGCGAAGTACCAGTCCTCGATGATGCGCGGATCGCGCCGGCCGTAAATCGGCAGTTGCGCCGGCGCCATATTCCACTTGCCGACCAGGATCTGGGCGCCGGCGTCGATGTTGTGCAGGTAGTCGGTGCCGATCTGTGTCTGACGCGGCGTTGGCTGACCCGAGACCTGCATGCCGGACAGCACCTGCATCAGGCCGTAGGCGCAGGTGCGTGAGGTGATTGTGCTGCCGTGCGAGCCGCGCGGCACCGAAAACGTTGCCTGCCGCCAGCCCGACTCGATCCAGGCGATCGAGCGCAGCACGCTGGGCGGGATCGAGGCCGGCACCGTCGCGGGGCCGCCGTCAAGCGCCGTGTGCAGGTCGGGCAAGCGGAACGAGGGATCGTCGGCCAACGCGTTTTGTGCCGCGCGGTTCAGCGCATCGGCGACCTCGGCCGACTGAGGCTGGTAGGACTGGAAGCCGTAGCAGCTCTGCGCCGTGGGCGCCGCCGGGTTCGGCGAGGCCGAAGTCACGGACACGAAATAGGCCTGGCCCTGGGTGAGCTGGGAGAAGTCGCTGGCGGCGGGCGCGGCCGGATCAAACAGCTCCCACTTCTGCAGGGCCGCGTTCCAGTGCCAGATCACGGAGTAGCTCGCGTCGTAGGGCGCCAGCGCATCCGCCACCGGGGCCGTGGGACCGGTCTGGGCGACGTTGTTCCAACCATTCAGCAGGCGGCGTTGCTGGTTGGGCACGACACCCGCGAGGCCGATGGTCAGGGTGGCGCCGGCGGTCATGTGTATCCAGTAGGCCGTGCCCTGGGCGAAGTCCGCAAAGTCGCTGGTGTCCGGCGACTGCGGGTTGAACGACTTCCAGGATTGGCTGAGTGCGTCGAAGGTCCAGATCGCGTCATAGTTACCGTCGATCGAGGCGAGCGCCGCGAGCACGGGTTGGGCCGGGCCGACGTAGGCGAAGTTGTTCCAGCCCGGCACCAGCACCACCTGAGCGCTCTGCGCCCGCGCTCGGGGGGACGGTACCATCGACGCTGCAAGTACGCAGGCCGCGACGAACAGGCCGATGCGCCCGCATGCATGGCGGAGTGAGAGCTTCGGCCGGCCAGTCATTTGTGCGCGGGTCGCCTCCGGAGAGATGGCGGGTCATCGCCCGATGATCGAACCACACTTTCAGAACGCGTTTATCCTATCATTCGTTTCTGTCGTTGCTCTGCTGTCCAGGCGATGCCGATTACGGGGTCCAACCGGCGATCGTCAGCGGCACGGCGCTTTGCAGCGGCAGGCGCTGCGTGCCGCGCACCACTAGCACCGTCTCCTCTCCGGGAGTGTCGGTCGAGGCGCCGCTGAAGTGTCGCACGGCCAGCAGCGCGCCGTCCCGCGACCAGGCGACCGGCACGTCGAAGCCGCTTGCGGGCACCAGCGTCTGTGCGCCAGCCGTCGCCGGCACCGGCTGTCCCGCGGCTTCCGGCACCACGCCAACCGTGGCCTCGCCGCTGCGCGGATTCCAGGCGATGCCCGTGTCTTCCTCGCCGCCGGCCGTCAGGCGAGCGAACGAGCCGTCTAGCCGGCGCACCAGGGCGCGGTAGACCGGTTTGCCGTTCTCCGTGACGAGCGCCAGCAGCGCCGCACGGCCGTCCGGCGCAAGCGTGAAATCGCGCGATGATCCGGGCGTAATCGGCGCCTCGGTCGCCGGCGAGGCGCCAGGCGTCGCCCGCGCAAAGGTGGTGCCCGAGTTCGTCACGTGCGCCAGCTCCAGCGAGCGATCATCCGCGGCGTAGCCGAACTGATACCAGCGGTCGGCCGCGCCCGACACGGCCAACGATTGGTCGCCCGCGCCACTGACGTTGACCCGGCGCAGATCAATGCTCGGCGCATTTACCTTCGCATAGCTCACCCAGCTCCCGTCGGGCGACCAGGTAAGATCGCTGCGCAGGTCGACACCGGTTGCAAGGCGTCGTGCGCTGCGCCCGGCGAGCGGCAGCAGCCACAACTCGCCCTGCGTGTCCGGATCGACGGCGCCCACCGGCAGTACCACATAGGCAAGCTGTTCGCCGCTGGGACCGACGCTCGCGGTCAGTCCCCAGCCGGGACGGTGCTGCACGCTGGCCACCGTGCGCACGGCCTGGCCGCTGCGCGGGTCGAAGAGCCGGATCTGCGAGACGTCATTCGCCTCGGCCACCGCCACGAGCAGCGGCCCGCCAGCCGTGGCCGCCGGCCGATTGGCGGTGTGGCCGCTGCAGCCAGCGGCCAGCCCGATCGCGATCAGCAGCCAGCCGAGCAAACCATCGGCGGCGAAGCGGGGCGGCAGCGGGCGGACCTTCACGGCTGGCGAGAAGGCGCCTGGTCCGCACCGTCGGGCACGCCGACCTCGCGCCGGGCACGACGGATGTGCCGCCAGACGAACCAGCCGATCGCCAGCACGATCAGCGCCGCGATCGGATAGTCGAAGGGCCGCAGCACGTCGCGCACGCGGTGGTAGTTGGCGCCGAGCAGATAGCCCGCCCAGGCGAGCGCCAGGGACCAGAGGAACGATCCGGCAAACGTGAACAGCACAAACGCATCGAAGCGCATGCGCGCAATGCCCGCGGGGAAGCTGATGAACGTACGCACCACCGGCAGCACGCGCGAGACGAACACCGCCGGGCCGCCACGGCGAGCGAAGAACTCGTCGGCGCGGTCGAGATCGTGGCCGGAGATCAGCACGTAGCGGCCCCAGCGCAGCAGCAGCGGCCGCCCGCCGTAGTCGCCGATCCAGTAGGCGACGATCGAGCCGATCGTGTTGCCGAGGCCGCCGAGCAGACCGGCGATCAGCACGAACCACAGCCCGTGGCCCCGGTCCTGCACCAGGAACCAGCCGGCGAGCGGCATGATCACTTCGCTGGGCACGGGGATGCCGGCGCTCTCGACGGCCATGAGCAGCACCACGCCGGGCCAGCCGATGGCGCTGTAGACGTTGCGCACGAAGTCGAGGATCGACTGCTCGAGGTGCTGGCTCAGGCGCGGCTCCCCCTCGCGCGAACGCGAGCCCGGCGCTGCGGGCGCCGCGTTCACCTTAGCAACCGCCGTTTTGGCGGGTCAACGCGCCGCGCGGCGTCTTCCCGCGCCGGGCAGGCGGCGAGCGAGCCAATGCTTGTGACAGAGGGCACGAAAGCGCCGGCCCGGCGCCGCGCCGATGCTACACTGAGGACAGACACGCTCGCGGTGGATACATGATCAACGCTTTCAGTACCTACGGCAGCAGCGGCCGGCTGCTGATCGTCGCCCTGATCGGGATCGGCATCGCCTGGATTGTGGGCATCGCCGGACACGAGTTCAGCCATGCGCTGGCGGCCTACGCCCAGGGCGACAACACGGCCGAGCGCCAGGGGCGGCTCACGCTGAACCCGATCGCCCACATGGACCCGATCGGCACGACGCTGTTTCTGATCTCCGGCTTCTTCGGCTGGGGCAAGCCCACGCCGTTCAACCCGTTCAAGCTGCGCTGGGGACCGCGTGTCGGCGCCGCCGTGGTGGCCGCAGCCGGCCCGATCTCGAACTTCATCATGGCCGCCGTGTTCGCGCTGCCGTTGCTGCTCAACTGGGTGCGGCCCTTCGCCGTCGTCTTCCGCGGCGGCGAGAAGGTCTACACGATCGATCCACGCTTTATCGGCTTCTGGACAACCGGCAACTACGTCGCCACGGTGCTGTTCTTCGTCGTGATCTTCAACGTCAGCCTGGGGCTGTTCAACCTGCTGCCGATCTTCCCGCTCGACGGCGAGAAGGTGGCGATCGGCCTGCTGCCCGCCGAGCTTGGCGATCGCCTGCGCAAGCTGGAGCCGTACGGCATCGGCATCCTGATGCTGATCCTGATCATCCCGGTGGTCAGTCCTCAGCTCGACCTCCTCAACCGGACGATCAGACCGCTGCTGGGGCACATCACGCGTGCCCTGGTCGGCTTCGATGTCGGCTTCTGAGCAGGCGACGGTAGCCGCGGCCCGCTACCGGATGCAGCAGTTTATCCGGGCGCTCGGCGCGCGTCCGGGGCATGCCGACCTCGCGCAGGCGCGGTCGTTGCTCAGCGAGCCGCACTGGCGCCTCTTCCGGCAGATGGCTCCGCGCGACCAGCAGCACGCGATCGAGACCTTGCGCCTGATCGGCATGGAGGGAGCGCCCAGCCCCGACCTGGCGCTGGCCGCCCTGCTGCACGACGCCGGCAAGGGCTACGTGCGCCTGCACGAACGCGTGTTGTTCGTGCTGCTGGCGCTCTGGCCGCGTCTGCTGTGGCGCCTGTCTGCCGAGCATGGACCGCACTGGCGCGCCGCGTTGTGGCGCTCCGCCCGCCACGCGGAGACCGGCGCGCGGCTGGCGGCCGAAACCGGTGCGAGCGCCCGCGTGGCGGACCTGATTCGCCGCCATCACACGCGCGCAGCCGACGATCGTGAGCTGCGGGCGCTGATCGAGGCGGATGCACGCGCCTGAGGCGCGGCCGCACGGCTCAGGGTTGCACGCTCCGTAACACGCGGCGCAGGCGCGGCATCAGCCGATCGAACAGGACCGCGGGCTCGGCCCCGGCGTCGACACGCAGCAGGCGGGCGTCGCACTCATCGCCCCGCGGCGGGCGGGCGCCCTTGCGTTGCAGGTCGCGGATGCGCGCGTCTGCTTCGGAGACGGCCCAGCCGTGCCCGGCGCGGCGGCGCAGCCGCGCGGCCGCCTCCGCTTGCGAAAGCTCGCACCAAACGATCGCTGCCGATGCGCCGACTTCCCTGGCGATCAGGAGCGGCAGCTCGCGGCGCGCCGGTGTGAGATACGTCGCGTCCAGCACCACGGGCAATCCCTCCCGTAGCTGCTCCGCCGCCGCCTGCGCGAGCCGGCGGTAGACACGGTCGGTCATGCGTGTGCTGTAGACCTGCTGACTGCGTTCTGCCGGCGTGCGCGCGCGCGGCTCGATGCCGGCCAGGTGCTTGCGCACGCGATCCGAGCTGACGATCGCGGCGCCGAGCGTGGCGGCTACTCCCGTGCCCACGAACGACTTGCCGGAGCCGGAGAGGCCGCCGCAGAGCACAAGGCCGGGCCCCGCTGCCGCCTCCGCCTCACGCCGCGCGATTTGCCAGTAGGCCGAGGGAGTGAGTGCGCTATGGCCGTCGACATCGTGAGCCAGCCGCGCACGAATCAGCGCTGCCTGGCAGACGAAGAAGGGCAGCACCGCGGTCGGTTGTGGCTCGCCCGCCATCTCCAGCGTGAGCGACGAGAGCGCGGCGGCCGCGCCGCTCTGGCCGGCGGCACGCAGCTCGACAGTCGCGGCCGCCAGTGTGCGGGCAACGGCCGCGGCCGGGGCGGGCAGCTTGAGCACGTCGCCCCGCGCCAGGTAGTTCAGGCCGAAGGCGGCGATGGCAGCTGCCTGCTCGGGCCGAGCCCCAATCGCCAGCCGCGCCGCGGCGAAGGCGCCCTGCCACTCCTGCGCGACGGGCTCGGACGGGCCGCTCCGACCGATTTCGGCGGCGTGGCGCAGCAGCTCACCGGCCGCGTTGACCAGCGCCGTGTACGTCGGCGGGGAAGTCTCAGGCGAAGCCGGCGCCACCGTGCCGTTCGTCGAGCCTGGGTTCACTCGTCCGAATCCGCTGGCAGTTCGAAGACGAGGTACTCCTCGTCGCCGGCGGGATCGTCGGGCACGAAGGCGCCCAGCAGGTAGGCGATCCCACCGGCGGCGCGCGCGGCAAGCGTCAGGTAGCCACCCTCTTCGAAGTGCAAAAACACCTGCATGCCCTCTTCGTACCAGCCGATGTGCGCCAGCGTGCGCCCCGCGGCGCCGTGCCACAGCGCCGCATCGACCGGCGTGCCGGCCGGCGGCGGCCCGCTCTCGCCTTCCAGATCGTCGAAGATCCAGCGTTCTTCGTACGACGGCGCCGGCGGCCGCAGGCTGTCGAGCAGAATCGCACCCTCTTCGTCCAGGCGCGCGGCGTAGACCAGGTAGCGGCCGTCGTCCAGTGAGAGATAGACCGTGGCAAACGGCTCCTCTACATCGACGCGGACAATGCGGTGGCCCTCGGCGAGTTGCGGCTCGTCGTCGCGCTCTTCTCCGGCATCGGCTGTATCGGCCAGCACGCCTACCAGGTCGGCCGGCACGATGCCGTACCGCGACATGGCGTTGCGCAAGGTCAGCGGCGCGGCGTCCGGCGAACTGGGCATACCCGCTCTATTTCTCATGGTATCTCATCGTACCAATCACCCTTCAGCGTAGCACGGAGCAGGCGACAGCCCGCGGCGGCCGAGATCGAACGAAATTCGCACTTTCACCCGATGGAATCGTGCGCCGGCCCGATCGGCGTGGGTATACTTTATGCAGTTTCATTGCGAGTTCAAGCGAGCGCGTTCGGCGGGCTCGACAGAGGGAGGCAGCGCCCCGTGGATTTCAAGGACAGCACCGACGAGGCGGCTTTCCGCCAGGAGGTGCGGCAGTTCATCAAGGACAATCTGCCGGAAAGCACGCAGCGGGTGACGGACCCGTTCGCGCCCGGCGGCGGCGTGCGCGAGTGGATGAAGCGGCTGGCCGCCAACAGGTGGATCGCGCCTGCCTGGCCGAAGGAATACGGCGGCGCCGGCATGACCGTGATGGAGCAGTTCATCTTCAACGAGGAGATCGCCGAAGCGCGCGCGCCGCGGCCGTTCGGCATCGCCGTTGGCTTCGCTGGACCGACGCTGATCGTACACGGCACCGAGCAGCAGAAGCAGAAGTACCTGCCCGAGATCCTCTCGGGCGAGGTCGTCTGGTGCCAGGGCTACTCGGAGCCCGGCGCTGGCTCGGATCTTGCGTCGCTGCAGACGCGCGCGGTGCGCGACGGCGATGACTATGTCGTCAACGGCCAGAAGATCTGGACCAGCGGCGCCCACGTCTCGAAGTGGATGATCCTGCTGACGCGCACCGATCCCGACGCGCCCAAGCACCGTGGCATCACCTACTTCATCGTCGATATGAAGGCGCCGGGCGTACAGGTGCGGCCGCTGGTCAACATGGCCGGCAGCCACGAGTTCAACGAGGTCTTCTTCGACAACGTGCGTGTGCCGCGCGAGAACATGATCGGCGATGAGAACCGCGGCTGGTACCTGGCCCAGACCACGCTTTCCTTCGAGCGATCGAACATCGGCTCGGCGATCGGCCAGAAGCAGACGGTTGAAGACCTGGTGAAGTACGCGATCGAGCATAAGGGCGGCACCAGCACACTGGGCCGCAACAACGCGGTGAGCACAGAGCTCTGCGAGCGGCTGATCGAGTGCGAAGTCGCCCGCAACCTCTCGTACAAGATCGTCTCCTTGCAGGCGAAGGAAGGCGTGCCGCCCGGCCACGAGGCTTCGGTCGCCAAGCTCTTCTCGACCGAGTTGAACCAGCGCATCTACCGCACGGCGGCGAAGATGCTCGGCCTCTACAGCCAGCTCGACTCGAAGTCGGCACACGCGGCGATGCGCGGACGCGTGAAGTACATGTACCTGCGCTCCGTCGCCAACACGATCGAAGGCGGCACCAGCGAGATTCAACGCAACATCATCGCCACGCGCGGCCTGGGCTTGCCGCGGGATTAGGGTTAAGGGTTTGGGGTCTAGGGTTTAGGGTTGGGGTAGAAGGGATACGGTGGTGGGCTATGGGCCGTGAACAAAGGGAGCCGAGATGCCTGTCGATGACCCCGCCGATCATCGGGTGCCGCTGATCAAAAGCTACCAGGATCTTCAGGTGTGGCAAAAGCGTATGGACCTGGCGGCGGCGGTACATCGTCTCGCTCGTGAATTGCCGCCGGAAGAGACGTATAGACTCCGTGCTCAACTTACGCGTGCGATTGCCTCGGTGCCCGCGAATGTTGCGGAGGGCCACTCACGTGCAGGCAAACGAGAGTTCGCGCATCAAGTCTCGATCGCCCGAGGCTCACTCTCTGAGGCAGAAACGTTTGTCTTGCTGGGCCTGCGGCTCGGCTACTTCACCCAGGCGCAATCCGACTTGATCCTGAACCAGTCCGCCGAGGTTGGCAGGATGCTCACCGCCCTTCACCTCCGCCTCGCGCCGATCAGCACGCCGGCTCGATAGGTTCGCCGCCTCGCAGCCGTTGGTGTGCCGATCTAGACCCTAAACCCTACACCCTGGACCCTAGCGTGAAGGGAGCGTCCCGATGGACTTCACTTTCACCGACAAGGAAGAGGCGCTGCGTGCCGAGTTGCGCGCCTGGCTGCCGCAGGCGCTGGGGCCGGACTGGACGGGCGAGGCAAGCGACATCTCCACCGAGCACTTCGATCGGCAGCGCGCCTTTAACAAGCAACTCGCACAGAAGGGCTGGATTGCGCCGGCCTGGCCGAAGGCGTACGGCGGTCTCGGCGCCAGCCACATCGAGCAGATGATCTTCTCCGACGAGCTGGCCTATCACCGGGCGCCCAACGGCCAGCGCGTCTTCGGCGTCGGCATGATCGGCCCGACGCTGATCGTGCACGGCAGCGAGGAGCAGAAGCGCGAACACCTGCGCGGCATCACCAGCGGCGAGGTCTGCTGGTGCCAGGGCTACTCGGAGCCCGGCGCCGGCTCGGATCTCGCCGCCTTGCAGACGCGCGCCGTGCGCGACGGCGATGACTATGTCGTCAACGGCCAGAAGATCTGGACCAGCGGCGCCCACGTCTCCGACTGGATCTTTCTGGTCGCCCGCACCGATCCGGAGGCGCCCAAGCATAAGGGCATCAGCTTCCTGCTGGCCGACATGAAGACGCCCGGCATCACCGTGCGCCCACTGATCAATCTGCCCGGCAAGCACGAGTTCAACGAGGTCTACTTCGAGGACGTGCGCATTCCGCGCCGCAACCTGGTCGGCGAGGAGAACAACGGCTGGTACGTGGCGATGACGCTGCTCGACTTCGAGCGCTCGTCGGTCGGCGTTTCCGCCTCGGGCCGGCGCACGATCGAGGACCTGACCGCGTTCGCGCGGGCGCAGGGGGTCGTCGAAGCGATCACGCGCCACAGGCTGGCCGAACTGGTGATCGAAATCGAGGTCGCGCGCCTGATGAGCTACCGTGTTGCCTGGATGCAGCAGAGCGGGCTGCATCCCAGCTACGAGGCGAGCATGGTCAAGGTCTACGCGACGGAGATGATGCAGCGCCTCTACAATGTCGCCCTGAACCTGCTGCGCGGCTATGGCCAGCTCGCACCCGAGTCGAAATGGGCGCCGCTGCTGGGCCGCGTCGAGCAGGGCTACCTCTGGAACGTGGCGCCGACGATCTACAGCGGTTCCAACGAGATCCAGCGCAACATCATCGCCACGCGCGGCCTCGGCCTGCCGCGCTGAGCGAACCGGCCTCGCCATCGGTTCGGTTACCCAGCGGCGATCGCGGCCGGCGTGTCAGGTGGCGATAGCCGACTGCTGCATCCGTTCAGGTATGAATCGCGGTCACAACCGACGCCATGAACTGCCGTTGTTCGCGCCCAAGAAAGCGCGCACACGCTTGACTTCGGCCTGTATGATGATCTTCGCAACACAAGCGCAATGACAACGCGAGAAGGAGCGACATCGTGGCGGATGGTGTGCAGGGCCAACTTGTCATGTCCAGCGACGGCAAAGTCTACGAGCTGACGGAGACGCAGCTCAGCGGGCACGAGGTCAGCCAGAGCCGGCTGCAAGAGCTGGTGAACTGGGCCAGGTCGCAGAGCGCCTCCAGCGAGGAGGTCTCCGGTTACTACTACGTGAAGCCGGGCGACACGCTGTGGGGTTTGGCGCAGCGCTATTACGGCGACGGCAACCTCTGGCCGCTGCTGTGGCTGGCCAATGCAGGCACGAACCCCAACCCGAACCTGATCTACGCCGGCCAGTACCTGAACATCCCCACGTAGTCGCGAACGGTCACCTCTCGTGCACGACGGGTCCGGCTTCCCGCGGGAAGCCGGACCCGTTCGGCGTTCAGGCGTTCGGCAGCGCGAGCGGTACCTTCCGTCGCGGCTCAGTTGGTGGACAGCGTGCGCAGGTAGTTCACCAGGTCCCAGCGCTGCCGCTTGTCGAGCTGGCTTTTCCACGCCGGCATTGCGGTGCCGGCGATGCCGTTGCTGATCCAATCGAAGAGCTGGTAATCCGGATGCAGGCCCGCGTGCACAGTCAGGTCGAAAGGCTTCGGGTTCAGCGACGCCGCCTGGGGCCCGTCGCCGTGGCCGCTGACGCCGTGACAGACGGCGCAGTTTGCGGCATAGAGCGCGGCGCCCGAACGCAGCGAGCGCTCGTCGCCCGGGACCGGGTTGGTCAAAACCGGCGCCGTGCCGGTTGTGCCGTGGCTATGCACCGCGAAGAAGAGCATCGCGCCGCCCACGAACGACAGCGCGGCGAGCGACGTACCCGCCAGGCCGATTCCCCTGCCGTACCGTGCCAGCGAGCGCCGCGCGCGGTAAAGCACGACACCAGCAAACACGAGAACGAAGCCGAGTGCCTGGTCGGCGCTGATGCCGCGGCCGGGAAAGGTCCAGAGATCGCGGTTGCCGGCCGGCGACGCGAGCGCGAGGCCCGCAACGTTCGGCACTTCCACCGTGAAGGCGCCGTTCACGTCGTCGTGGCCGCCGCGCCGCACGTTCACGGTAATTTGCCAGCGGCCGAACGTGCTCAGGTTCGCGACGGACGCCGAGTACACACCGCCGCCCTGCGCTTGCGCGTAGGCAGACGAAGGTCCAAGCTGCGTGTCGGGCGGCTGGAAGCGAAACTGCACCCGGCTGATGCCGGCCACATCCGGGCCGGTCAACTGTACCCGCAACGCGTTCTCTCCCGGGCGGTTCGGCGATACGGACAGCGCCGCGGTGAGGTCACCCGCGGGCGCAGTGTTGCGGTAGACCGAGCTGGCGCTCGCTCCGGGCTGGAGCCGCGCGAGCTTACCCGCCGCAGCGTCGCGCGCGGGCACCAGCCAAACCAGGGCAGCGGTGACGCAGACGACCGCCACGCCGAGCGCGGCTTCCAGCGCCGCGGTCCGGCGCAATGTCCGGGCGGCAGCGCCGGATTTGCCGCCGCCGAGCGTTTGGCGCAGGCGCGGCGCCAGCCAGGCGGCGTTCACGAGCGCCACGGCAAAAAGCAGCGCCGCCAGCACCAACTTGATGATCAACGTGTTGCCGTAGCTCGTGCTACCGAGGTTGCGCGGTGAGGCGACCTCGACCGTGGCGTTGAACAGGCCGGTGAGAATCAGCGCGCCGACGCTGAGCGCGGCCAGCGAAGAGAAGCGATCGAGCGCCGCCGCCATGAACGCTCGCGTTGCCGGAGCGGAGTTGCGCCGCAGGTCGTGCAGCAGCCAGGGAAGCTGCACGAGCGAGCCGATCCACAGCGAGGCCGCCAGCAGATGCACGAAGTCGGCCGGCGCCGCCCAACCGGCGCCGTCACGCGCCGCGCCGTGGCTGGCCAGTGACATCGTCAGCTGCGCCGCCAGCGCCGGCAGCCAGACAAGCCACCAGCGCAGGCGAGGGCGCGGTACGGAGCGAGGACGAAGGAGCAATGATCGCGCGACGAGCAGAACAACCAGCGCCGCGACGATGCGCAACAGCGCCAGCCAGCCCACACGCGACTGCACCGCGTCCCCGAACCGCGCCAGGCCGCCGAGCTGGGTGGCCTGGCGCAGCAGCGCCGCCGCGCTCGCCAGCGCCACCAGCGCGCCGCTCCAGAGGCTGAGGCGGGCCGCCCGGCGCAGGGCAGGCGCTTCAGCGCCCTCTCCGGGCCGATCGCTGCCTGCCGCATCGTTCGCCGCCGGCAGGAGCGCAAACAGCGCCAGCGCGCCCCCGCCCGTCATTCCCATCAATGCCAGCAGCAGCAGGGCGCGCAGGGCGCTATCGAACGGCGGCGGCCCCGGATCGAGCGCAGGCGCGCTCAAAGCAGCGATGGCGCCGCTCGGTGTGCTGCCATCGGGGTTCAGCAGCACGAAGGGGAACGAGCCTTGCAGCCGGTGCCCGTCGACGGCGGAGACGGTGGTCCAGGCGACGACGAAGAAGCCCGGCTGCAGCGCCGGCAGCGAGAGGTCCATCTCGCTTGGATCGCTCGCAAAGCCGGCGCCGCCGGCCACCGGCGCACCGGTGTTGCCCAGCAGGCGAATGCTGCTGCCGTGGCGGTCGAGCGCCTCGCTGAAGAAGAGCTGAACCGACGTCGGTGCGCTTTGCAGGTGGGCGTTCTGCGCGGGCGACGAGCGCAGGAGCACGGCGTGCGCGTTTGCCCTGCCCGCGCCCGCGGCACTCGACGCGAGCAGCACAAGCGATAGAAGTAGCGCGGCGCCGCGCGCGCCGGCGCTCAGGCGGACCCGCGGGCATGGCCTCACCTGCTCATTGGCGCGCAAGCCAGCGGCGCGGAGCAACCGTAAGCGTTCCGTGCCGGCCGACGGCTCAGCCGGCCGTGGTGTCGGCACACGCCGATCGCCTGTGCAGACGGCGTCCGCGCTGGAATCGTCCCAAGCGCGTCATGCGGAAGAGCGCGCGGCGGGTGTACACTACGTCAAGAAGCCTAGCTGGCTTCGTGGAGCCCCGCCGTGCGCTCCGATCCCAGCTCGATCCCAGCCCGGTGAATCGCATGGCTCGCGTCTTCAGGCTTCGGCTGCTCATCCTGGCCGGCGGCGCCTGCGCCGGCCTGGCGATCGCCGCGGCAACGTTTGCCGCCGAGACGTTTGTTGGTATGAGTGCGGCGGTGGCCACGCTGCTGGTCGCGGCGCTTGCCACCTTCGCTGCCGGCGGCTGGCTGGCCGCCCTGCGCGCCCACGGCCGCATGCGGGAGGCCGAGCGCGACCTTACCCGTGCACGCGACGCCGCAACGGCCGCTGCCCTGCGCGATCCGCTCACCGGCCTCGGCAACTACCGGCTGTTCGAGGCGCTGCTGCGCTTCTGTGTCGCGCGTACGCAGCGCTACGGCCATCCCCTCTCCGTGCTGCTCATCGAAGTGAACGTGGCGGGCGAGACGCACGGCGGCGACCGCGTCGCGGCGCAGGAGCGTCTGCTGCGCTTCATCGGCGCCGTGCTCAGCGCCAACCTGCGCGACGCCGACTTCACCGCCCGGCTGAGCGAGACGATGTTCGGCGTCATCCTCTCCGACACGGAAGTCGAGAACGCACAGCATGTGCGCGAGCGCCTGCGTGCCGTCGCGCTGAGTCACTGGCCCGCGGGCGACACGAGCTGGGTTCTGGCGGGCGGCGTCGCGGGCTACACCCCGGACTGCGGCCGGGTCGAAGACCTGCTGGCCGAGGCCAACCGTCGCCTGGCGCTGGAACGCCGTCGCACCCGTGCCGACTCCGAGCCCTGAACGGGTACAATCACGCCACGGTGGTCTCAGTTCAGATCACGGGCGCGACGGCGCCAGCGGGAGGATCCATGAGCGTGCGCGTAGGCCTTGCAGTCGGCGGCTGGCCGTTCGGTGAGGCCGAGAGCAGCCGCTTCTGGGAGTTCATCGATCGCGCCGAGGCGCTCGGCTTTGATTCGCTCTGGTTGAGCGACCGGCTCGTCTCGACGGCGCCGATCCTGGAGCCGATCACCGGCCTGGCGGCCGTGGCGGGCCGCACGCGCAACATGAAGTTCGGCATGAGCGTGGTGGTGCTGCCGTTGCGCAACCCCGTGGTCCTGGCCAAAGAGATCGCCACGATCGACTTCCTCTCCAACGGCCGTATGCTGCCGGCCTTCGGCATCGGCACGGAGGACGTGCGCGAGTACGAAGCGGCCGGCGTCGCCAGGGAGGAGCGCGCCGGCCGCACCGACGAGGCCGTGGGGCTGATGCGCCGCCTCTGGAGCGAAGAGCACGTCACGCACCACGGCCGTTACTACCACGCCAGCGACGTAACGATCACGCCGCGGCCGGTGCAGAAGTCGCTGCCGATCTGGTTCGGCGGGCGCAGCGAGGCCGCCTTCCGCCGCGTCGGCCGCAGCGGCGACGGCTGGCTCGCCTCGTTCATCACCACCGACGAATTCGCCGAGGGCGCCGCGGCAATTCGCCGCCAGGCCGCCGCCGCCAATCGCGCAATCGACGAGGACCACTACGGCGTACTCCTATCCACCTGCGTGGCCCGCAGCCGTGAAGCAGCGAACGAGCTGGCCGCGCCGTTCCTACGCCGCGTCCGCCCCGACGCATCGGCAGAACAGGTCAGCGCCTTCGGCACGCCAGAGGACTGTGCCCGCCGCATTGCCGCCTACCTGGAGGCCGGCGCGAGCAAGTTCGTGCTGCGCCCCGTCTGCCCGCCCGAACATCTCCTCGATCAACTTGAGCGTTTAGCACGCGAAGTCGCGCCGCGCTTCGACCGCACGATGGCAGCCGCCTGAGCCGATCTTGCAAGACCATTGCCAGAACGAGTAGTGAAACCGTCGCTAAGCGATTGAATAACAACGCCTTTGCAGAGAACCGCGATGCTGCCGCCTTGCGGGCTTGCCGTTCGCTCAGTAGCGTAGTGCCGAAGTTCACAAACCGCGGGAGGCGTTCCTCGATGAGTTTGACCGTGGTGCGCTATCGGGAGTCTCCTGTCTTCCCGAGCGCCGAAGTCGAAGTCAACTCGCCTCAGGACGCAGTCACCTTGCTTCGGGCCTGGCAGCGGGCCTTCCCGGCGGAAACCAATCTCCTGCTCGATGAAGATCGCCAGCCGATTGCGCTGACGCAACCCGTTGCGCAGCGGCGGCGCTAGCTCGTCGCTCTGGCAACGGCTGCGCCGGCGCCTCGGCGCCGCCGATCGGGCGCGCTCATCTCCCAACTGCGCCGAAGGCGGGCCCGCCGATCCACCCAGCCCGCGGTGCGGCGCCTGCAGCCGCATGCTTGAGCTGCGCCGGCCGCCGCCGGGCAGCATGCTGCAACCCATCTATCTCGGCGTAGTCTGCCGGCTGTGCGGCTGGATCGAGTGCAAGGACTGCAAAGGCTCGCCCTCTAATGCGCCCTGCACGATCTGCGGCAGCCCCGTAGACTCCGCGCACGCCTCCCTCTTCAGCGACGCCTAACGACCGGCTACGCTGTCGAGGCTGGCGCCTTCTCACCTGTTGGCCGGCTGCATCAACGTTCACCAGTCAATCGCCAGTCGTGCAACCATGTCCCGCAGGAGCACCCTGTCCATGCCGCAAATGCCCGCCCTCAGCGTGGTGGCCGTGGCCGGCCGCCGCGCCCGCACGCTGGAACTCGCGCAGGAGATCGAAGCACGCGGCTTCAGCGGGATTTACGCGCCCAGCCTCTCCGACGGCGTCGGCCTCTGCGAGGCGCTCGCGCTGTGCACCCGGCGCATCAGCTTCGGCACGGCGATCGCCAACATCTACGCCCGTCATCCGTATGACTACGCCGGCAGCGTGGCGCTGATCCACGAGCTCAGCGGCGGTCGCTTCCGCTTCGGCATCGGCGTGAGCCACGGCCCCACCAACGAGCACCTCGGCGTGAGCACTGGCAAGCCGCTTTCGGATATCCGTGCCTTCGCAGCGAAGCTGCGCGAGGGCGAGCCGCAGAGCGGTCCGCTGCCGCCGCTGGTGCTGGCCACGCTGCGGCAACGGATGGTCGAGCTGGCGGGCGAGATCGGCCAGGGCGCCGTCTGGGCCAACGCCGCCCGCTCGCACATGGCCGCCTCGCTGCAGCACCTGCCGACGGAGAAGCGCGCCGACCCGGAGTTCATGATCGGCAACATGATCCCGACCTGCGTCTCCGAAGACCGCGAGGCGGCGGCGCGCCTGATGCGCCGCACGCTGACGTTGTATGTCTCGCTGCCTAACTACCAGAACTACTGGATCGAAGCGGGATACGCCGACGAGATGAAGGCGATTCGCCGGGCGATCACCGCGGGCGAGCGCGAAAAGTTGCCGGGACTGATGAGCGAGCGCTGGCTGCGCGACGTGACGCTGTTCGGCAGCACGGCCGAAGTGCGCGAGGGACTCGAAACGTGGTACGCCGCCGGCGTCAACACGCCGATCCTGGTACCGTCCTCCACGCAGGGCGGCCAGATGAAGGCGTTCGAAGAGCTGTTCGCCGCCTTCGCTTGAGCCGGCTCGCCGAGCGCGACACCGGGGAACCGTTCGCGCTACGCTGCGCTGCGGGCGGCTGTGCCCCCGGGGCGAACGTGAGCGAGATGAAGAGCGACTTCGTGCACGTCAACGGCGTGCGCCTGCACTACCTGCGTGCCGGCGCTGGCCCGCGGGCGATCGTGCTCACGCACGGCAACAGCCACTGCGGCGGCGTTTGGGCGCCCCTGATCGCCTCGCTGTCCGGTGCGCGGTTCACCGTTGTCGCCTGGGATCTCCCCGGCCACGGCTGGTCGGAGCAGCCGGAACGCGGCTACGACTGGGGCAGCCTGCGCGACGACCTGCTCGGCCTGGTGGACGCGCTTGAGCTGCAAGACATCGTCTTCGTCGGCCACTCACGCGGCGGCGGCGTCTCGCTGCTCGCCGCGGCCGCATCGGGCGAGCGCTGCCACGCGGCCCTCGTCTACGAGCCGACGATGCCGGTGAGCGCAGGCGCGGATGGCAAGCCCGCCGCGGTACCCGAGCCGCCGCGCATGGCCGAGATGGCGGCGCGGGCGCTGCGCCGTCGCGAGTCCTTTCCCAGCCGCACGGCGCTGGCCGCGCACTACCGCGCGCAGAGCGCGTTTAAAGACTGGCGCGAAGACTACTTCGCGGCGTTTCTCACCTACGGCACGCAGACGCGGGAGGACGGCTCCGCCGGCCCCTGTGTGCCGCCGCTCGCCGTGTCGCGGCTGTTCGAGGCAACCTTCGGCTTCGACGCCTGGCGCGGGGTGTCCGCCCCTGCTCTGCCCCTGCTGGCCGTCTACGGCGACCGGAGTGGGCGACAGAGCGACGGCCGCGACCCCGGCGCCGCCCTGCGCACGATGTTCCCGCGCTGCGAGCTGCGCGTGCTGGCGAACGCCACGCACACCGGGCCGATGGAGCAACCCGCGCTGTTCGAGCGGCTCGTGCGCGAAGTCGCCGGCTGAGGATCCTCACTCGCTATCCGCGCGGCAGACCCAGCCCGCGCGTCGCGACCACCGAACGGTTCACCTCGCTGGTGCCGCCGGCGATCGTGGCCGAAACCGCCTGAAGGTAGGCGCGCTCCATGCGGCCCTTCAGCCGCGCGCCCTTCGAGCCGCGCTCGACCTGGCCGTATAGGCCGAGCAGATCGATGCCGGTGCGCGCCAGCCGCTGGCTCATCTCCGTGCTGAAGATCTTGACCAGCGAGGCCTCGTAGTTGGGCACCATGCCCTTCGCCTGCATGCCGGCCACGCGATAGGAGAGGTTGCGGCAGACCTCGATCTCGATCTGCATCTCCGCCAGGCGGTGGCGCAGTGCGGCCGAAGCGGCGGCGCGCGGTTCGCGAGCGTAGGCCAGCAGGTCTTCCAGCGTGCGCTGCGCCCCGGCCGCGCCGGCGATGCTGCTGCGCTCGAAGTCGAGCGAGACGGCGAGCTGGTACCAGCCGCGGTTCTCCGTCCCCACGAGGTTGGCGGCCGGCACGCGCACGTTGTCGAAGAAGACTTCGTTGAAGCCGTGGCTGTTCGCCATGTTGATCAGCGGCCGCACGGTGACACCGGGCGTCTTCATGTCCAGCAGGAACATGCTGATGCCCTTGTGCTTGGGCGCGTCCGGGTCAGTGCGCGCCGCCAGCCAGCCCAGATCCGAGCGGTGGGCGCCGGTCGTCCAGATCTTCTGACCGTTGATCACGTACTCGTCGCCGTCGCGGGTGGCGCGCGTCTGCATCGCCGCCAGGTCGGAGCCGGCGCCCGGCTCGGAGTAGAGCGTGCACCAGACCTCTTCGGCGCGGGTGATTGGCGGCAGGTAGCGGCGCTTCTGCTCGTCGGTGCCGTAGATCATCAGCGCCGGCCCGACCCAGGCGACGCCCATGCTGAAGTTCACCGGCGCCCGGCGGTAGGCCATCTCCTCGTTGTAGATCACCTGCTGCATGATGCTGGCGTCGCGCCCGCCGTACTCAGCCGGCCAGGCCATCGCCAGCCACTTGCGATCGGCCAGCTTCCTCTGAAGGGCCGCGACCAGCGCCTCCGCCTCGTCAACGCCGAATTCCTCCTCGAAGTCGCCGGTGCCCTCCCAGTCGGCGGGCAACTCGTGGTCGAGAAAGGCGCGAACCTCACCGCGGAAGGCCAGCTCCTGCGGCGTGAAGGTGAACTCCATGATGCTCGTTCTCCTGCCCCGGCAGCGCGGGCGAAAGTTTGACGGTACGCAAACAACAGTGTAGCCGCGGAGCGCGGAGCGGCACAGAGCCGCGCGCCTTTCGACTACACTGAACGGACCAGAGAGGGAGCGGCAGCCCGATGGCCACGACAAAGAAGCCGATAACGGCCGAAGAACTTTTCGAGATGGACGATTGTGATGCCTACGTTGAGCTAATCGAGGGAGAGCTGCAGGAGATGACACCCCCGCCTGGCTGGGAGCACGGCCATACCACATCTACTGTTGGTCTCCTGATCGCCGTGTACGTTCGAGCCAACCGACTGGGACAGGTCGCGGTCGGGGATCCCGGCATCATCCTCAAGCGCGATCCGGACACCGTGCGTGGCCCCGATGTCGCCTTTATCAGCAGCGCACGTCTTCCGCCTGATCGATCGATCCCTGGGTACCCGGAGATAGCCCCGGACCTGGTCGTTGAAGTTGTTTCGCCCGGTGATCGGGCGGGTCGGATCCAGCAGAAGGTGGCGCAATGGCTGGCGGCGGGCGTGCGCCTCGTCTGGGTCGTCTACCCACTGTCGCGGCATGTCGTCGCCTATCGAGAATTGGCGCACCCCCGCGTCTATACGGAGGAGGAGACAATCGATGCGGAGCCGGTGCTGCCCGGCTTCTCCTGCGCCGTTGCCGAATTTTTCGCCTGAGCCGCGCTCCGCCGAATGGGCTCTCTGCCGCGGCCCGATCCACGGTACAATTGATCCATGAACTGTCCCTCGTGCCGCCGTTTCACACCGCCGGGAGCCTCCCGCTGCCCCGCCTGCGGCACGGTCTTCGTGTCACGGGGAGCCGGCGGAGCGACCGAGGCACCCAACACCCCGCAAACGCCAGGGCGCGCGGCACCCACGCCGGGCACGCCACCGACGGGGCGCGCCAGCGCCGGACTGCGCTCGGCCGCGGCGGCGGCTCTCGTCAACTACCTTGCCACGAAGACTCAGCAGGCGGTGCAGGGCTACCTGGCGACGCCGCCCGCGCCTCTCTCCCCGGCGGCAGCGGCCCAGACTGCTGAGGCGGCGTTGACGCCAACGTCGCAGGTTCTGGCCGAAGGCACGATGCTTTCGTCTGGCCGCTACTATCTTGGGCCGATGCTCGGCCGCGGCTGTTTCGGCACGACCTACCGCGCCGTCGATCAGCGGCTCGGCCGCATCGTCGCCATCAAGGAGTTCTTTCCCGAAGGCTCCGTGCGGCACGGGCGGACGATCCTGCCGCCGCCCTCGCTCGGCCGCGACGGCTTCGAGCAAGAGCGCGGCCACTTCATGCGCGAGGCGCGCATCCTGGCCCAGTTCCAGCGGCCGGGCATCGTCGCCGTGCACGAGGTCTTCGCCGAGCACGACACGGCCTACATGGTGATGGAGTACCTCGCCGGCCGCACGCTGGTGGATGTCCTGCGCGAGCGCGGCGGGCCGTTGCCGCCGGCGCAGGCGCTGCGGTACGTGCTCGCCTGCGCCGACGCACTGGCGGCGGTGCACGAGAAGCAGCTCCTGCACCGCGACGTGAAACCCGGCAACATCATGATCACGGCCAAAGACGAGGCGGTGCTGATCGACTTCGGCGCCGCGCGCAGCTTTGACCGCCATCAGCGCACCAGCATGATGACGGCGATCGGCACGCCGGGCTACGCGCCGCTGGAGCAATGGGGCAGCGCCGGCCGCTTCGGACCCGCATCGGACATCTACGCGCTTGCCGCGACGCTTTATCACCTGCTCTGCGGCCAGATGCCGCTTTCGGCCGCGGACCGGGCGGTGAACGACACGCTGGCAGCGCCGCATGCGCTGAATCCCGATGTCTCGCCGGCGCTCAGCGATGCGGTGGTGCATGCGCTCGCCGTGCGCATGGACGAACGGCCGCAGACGATGGCGGCGTTCGCGGCCGAGCTGCGCGCCGCGCGCACGCCCGCGGACGCCGGGGGCAGCGGCTCGGGCGCGCGATCGCCGGCCGCCGCCTCCGCTCCGCCGCAAGCAGCTGCGCCATCGGGGAAGGCGTCCGCTTCCAGCCAGCAGGCTGCGCCGGCCAGTGCGGACCAGTCCCCGGCCACGGCGCCAACAAGAGCCGAGTGGAAGCAGGCGAAGCACGACTGGCGCCAGGCGCGGCAGCAGGCCCGCCAGGCCGAGCGCGAGCAGCGCCGGGTGACTGCCGCGCCGGCGCCGCAGGAAGCTCGGGATCTTGCGGCGCCGGCTGTGGCAGTCTCAGCCGCGCCGTTGCCGCAGACTCCGCCGCGCCGGCGCCTGCCGCGCCCGCTGCCGCAGAATGCCCGCGAGCTGGCGCTCTACGCGGTGGCGACGCCGGGCGCCGCGGTCGTGCTCGCCGTTTCGCTGCTCACCCTGGTCTTCGCATCGCCGTTGCTGGCGCTGGCGACGATCACCTCGCGGGGGACGCCGCAACGAATCTCACGCCGGGCGCTGCGCCGCTCATTGCAGCTCGGCTCGCGGGGCGTCGTGCTTGGCACGGTCTGCATCGGATCGCTGGTCGTCGTCGCCTGTGCCGTCGGCTGCGGCGTGGTGTTTGTGCCGCTATACGCGCTTTTCTCCAGCAGCCGCCGGCGACCGCGGCGTCCCACCCCCGGCCTGCGCCGCCCGTGAAGCTGATGGGCACGCGCTGACGCTCAGGGCGCACGCCATGCGCCGCCGAGCGCCGACTTGGGAACCCCGCCTTGAGCCTCGACCGCTTCGTACAGCGATCTCCCCTTCCCCCAATACTGGGGGAAGGGGCTGGGGGATGAGGCCCACGCCCTACAGTCCGTGCTCCTTGCACACGTCGTTGTCAAAGAGCAGGTTGCCTGTGAACTTCTGCGGGTCTTGCTGCGCGATCCAGACCGTCGCCTTGCCCATCGCCACGGCCTCTTCGAAGTCCAGGTTGGGGTTCTCCTTGTCGTTCTGCGCGAAGATGTTGCCCGGCGTGCGGATGCGGCCAGTCGGCGAGAGCACGTTGACGGCGATGTTTTCGTCCGCGACCTCCATGGCCAGCGACTGCGAGAACCGCTCCAGCCCGGCCTTGACCATGCCGTAGAACGAGCCGCCACGGCGGGCGCGCTGCTCGGCGTTATAGGGACCGGGACCCGGGAAGACGCCCGCCCGCGACGAGACGTTGATGATGTGACCGCCGCCGGACTTGGCCATCGGATCCAACGCGAAGCGGATCGCCATCAGCAGGCCGCGCAGGTCCACGCGCCACATCAGGTCGAGGTGGCGCGGCTGCACGCTGCGAATCGTTCCCGGAATCAAGATCGCGGCGTTATTGAAAAGGATATCGAGCCGGCCGAAGGTGTCCATCGTGCGCTGCATCAGCGCCTCGAGCTCATCGTCCTTGGTCACGTCCGCCTTGACGGGCAGCGCGCGGCGGCCGCGCGCCTCGATCTCCTTCGCCACGGTGTAAATGGTGCCGGGCAGGCGGGGATCGGTCACCGTCTCGGTGCGAGCGGAGACGACCACGTTCGCGCCCGCCTCGGCCAGCGCCACGGCCACGTCGCGGCCGATGCCGCGGCTGCCGCCCACGATCACCGCTGTTTTGCCTTCCAGTGGTGTTGCTGCCATCACCGCCTCCAAATCGGCCCGCGCGGCGTTCTGTGCGAACCGCCTGCGTCTCTGACCTTGCAGCCCTGACAATACGCAACAACCCGGTGAAAGGCTACCGCGCGGACGAGTCGTTCAGCACGAAGCCGCACGAGCAGGTAGCATGACCATGCAGACAGCAGACAGCGCAGGAGCCGAGGCATGAAGCTGGCGGTTGAGTTTCCCAGCGTGATCTACCGCGAAGGAGCGAAAGGCGTCACGGGGCTGGCGCAGGCGATCGAGCGTGCCGGCTATAACCAGCTGGACATGTTCGATCACGTCATCATGCCCTGGCCGAGCGAGAGCCGGCCCGGCCTGCGCTACCCGGCAGACATGCCGATCCTCGAGGCGCTGATGGCGCTCTCCTTCGTCGCCGCCGCGACAGAGCAGATTGGGCTGGGCACCGAAGTGCTGGTGCTGCCGCAACGGCAGCCGGTGCTGGTGGCGAAGCAGGTAAGCACGCTGGACACGCTCTCCGGCGGCCGCGTGCGCCTGGGCGTGGGCAGCGGCTGGCAGGAATCGGAGTATGAGGCGCTGGGCGCGGACTTCCGCCGCCGCGGCAAGGCGATGGACGAGGCCGTGGCGCTGCTGCGGGCCTGTTGGCAGCAACGCGAGGTGAGCTTCGACGGCGCGCAGTACCGGGTCGAGGCGATGGCGATGGAGCCGAAGCCGCCGCGGCCCGGCGGCCCGCCGATCTGGCTCGGCGGCACCTCGCCAGTCGCGCTGCGCCGTGCGGGGCGGCTGGGCGATGGCTGGCTGGCCAACGCCGGAGCCGGCGCTGCCCAGCTCAGAGCGGTCAAGCAGGCCGCAGAGCAGGCCGGGCGCGACCCGGATGCGCTCGGTTTTCAAGCGCAGCTCAGCGCCCCGCCACGCCAGGGCGAAGCCGCCGCCAGCGGCCTCGAAGCCCTGTTCGACGGCATCGTCGCGGCCGCGGGCAGGGCCGTAGCCGACGGTTTCGACTGGGCCACGGTCAACGCCACCGTCCTCTTCCGTGCAGGAGCCCGCCGTGGCGAGCAGCTTGGCGAAGCATTGTCCACGCTGCACGGCCGCCTGCGCAAAGAGGTCGGCTGAGCCAATCCGCGCTAACCCGCTTCCGGTCCGGCCCGCTACTGCAGGAACGGCACCCACGAGATCGGCACGCCGGCGTCCGACCGGCGCGCCTCTTCTGTGGCCGCTACCCAGCTCTCGCCCTCCTGCAGCAGCACGGAGGCCGACCGCACCCGGCACAGGTTGGGATCGTCCACGTTCTCGGGCAGGGAGCCCTGCTCGCGCAGCGCACGCGCCGCGTTGATCAGCTGCCGTCGCACGAAGATCACCATCGCGTCGGTCGTGCCCAGGTGCTCCTGCGTGCGGTCGTAGATCGTGCCCATCGTCTCGGTCATCGCCCGGTCCTGCAGGTTGCCGAGAAAGGGGATGCCGATCACCAGCTCGTTCTTCTGCATCTCGTAGTCGAGGTTGAAGTCGTTATGCAGGTTGGCCTTCGTGTAGTAGCGGCTGAACGGGTCGCTCGTCTCCTCGACGTAGCCGCCCCAGCCGCCGAAGGGATTGGTAAACCGCTTCCGCTCTTCGTCGGTGAAGGGGCGATCCAGGCGGCCGCTGATCCCGAACTGCATGGTGTGGTCGTCGTCCAACGGCACCCAAGCCCGGCAGGAGACCGTGTTCGGATCGCTGGCGGCGATCATGGTGAAGAACGGCATGATGAACTGCGTAATCCGGTGCCAGAACTGCTCGCCGTCGCGCCAGCGGCGCCGGCCGGTGTAGCAGGCGCCGTACGCCGTGGGCAGCACCTCCAGCCGCGGTCGCTTGTCCTTGTGGAAGGTACCGCGCGTCTTGCTCTCTTCGTGCAGCCGCGCGTGCACGAAATCGATGTGCGACGAGTCGATGTCGCCTTCCAGCGCCTGCACCCAGTTGCACTCTTCCAGCATCAGCAGCGGCGAGGCGACCTGCTCCGCGGGCAGCGTGTTGACCTCGAAGTTGGGCAGCGGCGGTGCAACCTCGCGCGGTCCCATATAGGTCCAAAGCGTGCCGTTCACGTCGCGGCAGGGATAGGCGACGGCGCGAACCTTGGCCTTGAAATCGCTCTCCTCCGGCTCGTTGGGCATGTCCACGCAGCGGCCCGCCACGTCCCACTTCCAGCCGTGATAGGGGCAGCGCAGGCCACACTCCTCGTTGCGGCCGAAGAAGAGCGAGGCGCCGCGGTGCGGGCAGTTCTCGCGCATCAGGCCGACAGCGCCGTTGGTGTCGCGGAAGGCGACGAGGTTCTCGCCCAGCAGGCGCACGCGCTTCGGCGGGCTGTCGGGCGCCGAAAGCTGGCTGGACGGCAGGAAGGGCATCCAGTACTGGCGCAGCAGCTCGCCCATCGGCGTGCCCGGCCCGACACGGCACAGCAGCTCGTTGTCTTCTTTGGACAGCATCGATCCGTCTCCGCTCGTCGCGCGCCGCCCGGCAGGCCCGCACCCGCCGCGGTCACCGCGCCCGACTCCCCGCGCCCTTGGGGGCGCGACACTCGCCGCCACTGTACCCCTGCAGGGGATCGCTGACAACGCCGCCCGGTATGATGGCATGATCAATCGTCCACCGATGACGTACGCTGCGGGCAGCAGCCCGCGGCCGGCTGTTCCAGGCGGAGGCAAGGCGATGGAGTTGCGCGAGTATCTGGCGGTGCCCTACGTGCTGGCGATCGAATCTGTGGAGCGCCCAGACGGCGAATGGGTGCGCCGCGCCGAGTATCCGGAGCTGCCCGGCTGCGCGGCGGAGGCGCACTCCGCGGTGGAGGCGATGGCGAAGCTCGAAGCGGAGCGCGTGCGGTACTTCCAGGAGCGCATCGATCGCGGCGAGCCGATCCCCGTGCCGCGGCCGCCGCTGCAGGCGCTGCTCGACGCACTGGACACCGACAAGCTCGGCTTCGCCCGCTGGCTGGTGCAGGAAGGCAAGCTGAGCGACGAATAGCTGCTTTCTCGCCCCGGATTCGGCATAGGAGGAGTCACGATGCACGTCGGCTACGCGCCGCTGTTCCAGAACCCGGAGAACCGTCTCCCGGACCTGGAGGTCTACCAGCAGGAGCTGCGCCTGGCCGAGCTGGCCGAACCGCTCGGCTTCGATTCGGTCTGGTCGGTCGAGCACCACTTCACCGACTACACGATGTGCCCCGACGTCACGCAGTTCCTCGCCTACATGGCGGGCAAGACCAGCCGCGTCAAGCTCGGCTCGATGGTCGTGGTGCTGCCCTGGCACGACCCGATCCGCGTGGCCGAAGAGATCGCCATGCTCGACAACCTCTCCAACGGCCGCGTGATCTTCGGCGTCGGGCGCGGCCTCGGGCGCGTGGAGTACGGCGGCTTCCGGGCCGACATGAACGAGTCGCGCCAGCGCTTCATCGAGTATGCCGATGCGATCATCACCGGCCTCGAACGCGGCTATGTCGAATACGACGGCGAGTATCTGAAGCAGCCGCGGCGCGACATCCGCCCCGCGCCCTTCCGCTCGTTCAAGGGCCGCACCTACGCCGCAGCCGTCTCGCCCGATTCGATGCCGTTGATGGCACGTTTAGGCGTCGGGCTGCTGGTGATTCCGCAGAAACCGTGGGAAGACGTGGCGAAGGACTTCGAGATCTACCACCACGTTTGGCGCGAGGTGAACGGCGACGAGCCGGCGCCGCGCCCGCTGATGGGCGGCTTCTACTTCGTCGACGCCAACGCCGGCCGCGCCCGCGAGCTGGCGATGCGCTACATCGGCGGCTACTACCAGACGGTGATCAAGCACTACGAGATGACCGCCGGCCACTTCGCCGCGATCAAGGGCTACGAGTTCTACAATAACGCGACGAAGTACATCAATCGCCACGGCAACGCCGGCGCGGGTGAAAGCTTCGCCAACCTGATGCCCTGGGGCACGCCCGACCAGGTGCTGCGCAAGCTGGAGCAAATTCGCGCCGTGATCGACATGAACGGCATGATGTGCCACTTCTCCTTCGCCGGCATGCCGTACGACGAGGCCGAGCGCAACATGCGCCTGTTCACAGCGGAGGTGCTGCCGGAGCTGCAGCGCTGGCAAACGCCGCCGCTGGTCGAGGGCCGCGTGCTGGCTGGCGCTGGAGCGCGGTAGCGGGGGCGGCCTGAGCCGGTCCGAGGGCCGAGCACATCCGCTCGCATTCGTAGCGGAGGGTTGCTGCCGTGTACGAAACGCTGTTCACGCGCGAGCAAGCGGAGCGCTACCGCGCGGCCGGCTGGTGGCCGGACCGGCTGCTGAACGACGATCTCGACGCCGCTGTGGCGCGCGACCCCAACAAGACCGCGGTGCGAGATGTGCGCGGCAGCATCAGCTTTCGCGGATTGCGTGAGCAGGCCGACCGCTGCGCCCTGGGCTTGCTCGACCTCGGTGTGCGCCGTGGGGACGCCGTAACCGTGCAGCTCCCGAACTGGAACGAGTTCGTGGTGCTGACGCTGGCGCTGGAGCGAATCGGCGCCGTGATCAACCCCGTCGCGCCGATCTTCCGCCAGCGCGAGCTGCGCACGATGCTGCGGCTGGCGCGGCCCGTCGCCATCGTCACGGCCGCCGCCTTCCGCGGCTTCGACTACCCGGCGATGTACGCCGAGTTGCGCAACGAGGTTCCCTCGTTGCGCTCGCTGATCGTGGTGAGCGGCGACGGCAGCGTGCGCGGCGGCGACGGCGACGGCGAACTGATCGGCTGGCAAGACGTGCTCGACCAGGGCGCGGCGCTGCGCCAACACCGCATCGCCCTGGGCTGGCTGCGCCCTTCACCGGACGATGTCACGGAGCTGATCTTCACCTCCGGCACCACGGGCGAGCCGAAGGGCGTGCTGCACACGGCCAACACGCTGGCCGGCGCGGTCGACGCCGCGGTGACGGGGCAGCGGCTCGACGCCGAAGACGTGATTCACATGGCCTCGACCTTCGGCCACCAGACCGGCTTCCTCTACGGCGTGCGGCTGCCGATCCATCTTGGCGCCCGCGGCGTCTACCAGGATCTGTGGGACGCGACGGAGTTCGTGCGCCTGATCGAGCGCGAGCGGATCAGCTTGAGCATGGGTGCGACACCGTTTCTGGCCGACACACTGCGCGCCCCGAACCTCACCGCGCACGACATCAGCTCGTTTCGGCTCTTCTGCTGCGGCGGCGCGCCGATTCCCCAGCCGCTGGCCGAGGAGGCCGGGCGCCGCCTGCCGTGCCGCCTCTTCCCCGTCTGGGGCATGAGTGAGAACGGCGCCGTAACCGCGACCTTCCCCGATGAGCCGCCGGAAAAGATCGTCACCTCGGACGGACGGCCCTACCCCGGCATGGAAGTCGCCGTCTTCGATGAGCAGGGCGAAGCCGTGCCGCCCGGCAGCGAGGGCAGGCTCTTCGCCCGCGGCGCCTTCACCTTCGCGGGCTATGTGCAGGGCCGGCGCTTCACCGAGCAGTACTTCACCGCCGACGGCTGGTTCGACACCGGCGACCGCGCGGTGATGGATACCGATGGCTACATCCGCATCAGCGGCCGTACGAAGGACATCATCATCCGCGGCGGCGAGAATGTGCCGGTCAAGGAGATCGAGGATGTGCTGCTGCGCCATCCGCAGGTGCGTAATGTGGCGCTGATCGCCGCGCCCGATGAACGGCTTGGGGAGATCGGCTGCGCCTGCGTGCTCCCCGAGCCCGGCACATCGCTGACGCTGGATGATCTGCGCGTCTTCCTCACCGAGCAGGAGGTGACGCGGCAGTTCTGGCCGGAGCGGCTGGAGCTGGTGGACGAATTCCCGATGACGCCCAGCGGCAAAATCCAGAAGTACCGCCTGCGCGAGCTGCTGCTGGAGCGCGCGGCGGCTGCCAGAGACGCCTCGTAGCCACCGTTTGCAACACTCGGCCGCCGCTTCGGCGCTCTTTGAGTTCCGGAATGGCGGCCGATAGCCGCGCCCGTCTCGACCTGCCCACTACACAAGTCGATCTGCCCGCTGCCACCGCGCCGACGCTCGACGCCGTCCGCCGGCACGCCTCAGGTCGCTGTCTCAGCGAGCGCAGGCGTGGCGTACTCTTCGTATGCGAAGTTTTCCGGCGCCGGGCGGCCGTAGACGGCTCGATACCACGTTTCGGACAGCACCTTCAGCGCGTCCACAAAGCGGGCGTGGCGCACGCTGGCCGGGCTGTCGACGACGAAGAAGCGCACGGCGAACGACTCCACCATGCCGATCAGGGCGGAGGCCAGCAGGGTCGGATCGGTGTCCGGGATCTCGCCGCGATCGAGCAGCCGGATGATGGAACGCTCGATGCGCGCCTCAAGCTGCCGGCGCCCCGTCTCGTAGAGCTGTCGAATCTCGTCGTCTACGAGCGCCAACGACAGCACCTGCGCAAGCACCATCGCCTCGCGGGACATGCCGTACAGATAGGCGGCATTGGTGGCCACGATGCGCGAGAACGCGTCGTTCCCCGGGTACTGCCGGCGCGCCAGGTCCGTGCCGGCGAACAGGTCATCGCCGATCAGGTGCAGGAGCAGGTGGCGCTTGTCCCTGAAGTAGAAATAAAACGTTGCGCGCGAGAGGCCCGCCTCGCGGCAGATCTCATCCACCGTCACGCGGTAGTAGCTGCGCTGGCCGAACAGGCGACGGCCCGCGCGCACCACCTGTTCCAGGCTCAGGCTATCGCCGTTGCTGCCCATCGCCCGGCGCGGCGACCGATCGGCACGGGCTGGGGGCATCGCCGCCCCACCCGTGGCCGGCTCCTGCTGCATGCGATAACACTCCGTATCGCGACTGCCACGACGCGTTGTGCTGCCGTGCTGGCCGCTTGCACCCGGCGAACAGCGCTGCTCAGCACCAAAACTGTCACTTGACATTCTACCGTGCGCGGTGTACTCCACATGCCAGATCATACACCATGTCCAGATACTCCGTCTGGGCCGGCCAGGCATGCGGGAGGCGGCGCGGCACCGGGCAGGCATTCGAGAAGAGCCAGGGAGGCAGGGCTATCGAGCAGCAGAGCATGCGTAGCGATGGATCACGATGCGAGGAGCCCCACCATCGTCGAGCTTGACGGTAAACGGCTGCGGCAGACGCAACGGAGGCGCACGATGGCCGAGGAATCGTACTGGACCAGGATTCGCACACGACACACGACCACGCGCCGGCAGGCGCTGGGCGTATTCGCGACCGGGCTCGGCGGCGCGTTTCTGGCCGCGTGCAGCGGCTCGAATAACAACAAGAGCGGCAACAAGAGCAGCAATCCGACCAGCGCCGCCGCCACTGTCGCCGCACCGGCGGCGCCCGCCTCGCCGCGGCCGACCAACGCGCCCCAGGCGCCGGCCGGGCCGATCACGACGCGCGCCGCCACGCCCGCCGCCGAGCAGCCGGTGCGCGGCGGCACGCTGCGTCTCGGCACCTTCTTGAGCGTGCTGGGCATCGATCCCCACATTGAGGTCTCCATCGGCCTCGTGTGGGACGCGAAGATGTACAGCTATCTCGGCGGCTTCGCAAACGTCACCCAGAAGTTCAACCCGATCTTCGCCGACTCGATCGAGCAACCCAGCCCCACCGAGTTTACCTTCAAGCTGAAGCAGGGTGTGAAGTTCCACAACCTCGACCCGGTCAACGGCCGCGAGCAGATTGCCGATGACGTCAAGTACAGCCACGAGCGCTTTCGTGACCTGCCGCAGGCGCAGAACAACGACTTCTTCAAAGGTGTCGTCGATAAACTCGACGTGATCGACAAGTACACCTACAAGGTGACGACCAAGTTCCCCTACGCGGAGTCGTTGAGCGAGCTCGGCGGCATCCAGACGGCGATCGTGCCGCATGAGGCCGTGGAGAAGTTCAAGGATCTCTCAACTAACGCGATCGGCGCCGGTCCATACATCCTCGACCAGTACAGCAAGGGCGAGAAGACCGTCCTGAAACGCAACCCGGATTACTTCAACAAGGACGTACCGTACCTCGACGTGATGAGTACGATCACGATCCTGGATACGAACACACTGATTCAAGCGTACAAGAGCGATCAACTCGACATCAATGGTGCGATCTTGACCAAGCTCGACTTCGAAGACCTGAAAAAGAACGACAAGCTGGTGAACACAGCGTATCCCGCGTTGTACTACGGCTCATTGGGCGTGAACGCCTCGGTTGCGCCGTATTCGGACAAGCGCGTGCGCCAGGCGCTGTGGATGGGCATCGACCGCCAGCAGTTCATCGACAAGATCGGCCAGGGCGACGGCGTGCTCCAGGGCATTCTCAGCAACGGCCTCTCGTTCTGGGTGCTCTCGCAGGCCGAGCTCAAGCCGTATCTGACGCCCGACGTGGCCAAGGCGAAGGCGCTGCTGGCGGCCGCCGGCTTCCCCAACGGCTTCGACATGACGATCGAGACCTCGGGCAGCCTGCAGATCTACATCGACTACGCCGACATCCTCGTCTCCGAGCTGAAGAAGCTCGGCATCAACGCCAAGCTCAACCTCAGCGATCTGCCGTCGTATCTCAGCGACAAGCTGTTCAAGGGCAACTTCAACGCCACCGTCTTCACCCACAACCCGTACGAAACGCCGAAGATCCCGATCGGCTTCTACTACAAAAACGGCCTCGGCAGCGGGAGCTGGTGGCACTACGACAACGAGGACATCTCCAAGCAGATCGACGCCGAGGTGCAGGAGCTGGACCTGAATAAGCGACTGCAGATGGTGAAGGACGTGCAGAAGGCGCTGCTGGACGACGCGGCGCCGCTGATCAACTTTATCTCGCCCGTGTCCTACGACTCGTACAACAAGCGCGTCGGCGGCTACGACGTGACGCAGCGCGGCTGGCAAAACTTCCGCTACAGCGAATTCCTCAAGCCCAATGCGTGATCGGGGGCGCCGGCGGCAGCCGCCGCGCACCCCGTGTTGCGGTCGTCGAGCGCACGCGGCATTCGCGGTCGAAGGAGTTGAAGAATGGCGTATGAGGTCGTGCGGTTCCCGTACGCGGGAGCCGTGGATGCCGATGGACACATTCTCGAGCCGGCCGATCTGTGGGAAGAGTACCTGGAGGCGCAGTATCGCGATCGGGCGATTCGCATCAAGCGCGACGAGGATGGCTTCGAGTACCTTGAACTAAACGGGACACCCTCCAAACGCACCGTGCGCGGGTCCCTGGGCCTGATGGGGGCGATGGGCGATAACACGGCACGCCCGAGCCCCGATCGCCTCTATATGGACCACATTCCCTACGGGGCCAGCAACGCCGCCGAGCGCCTTGATCTGCTGGACAAGGAGAACCTGGAGCGTGCGCTGCTCTATCCGACGATCGGCCTGCTCTGGGAGTGCGAAGTCGCGGACGCGGAGATCACCGCCGCCTACCAGCGCGCCTACAACCGCTGGATCGCCGACTTCTGCCGCGGGAGTGGCGGCCGCCTGGTGCCGATAGCGCAACTTTCGCTGCTGGACCCGCAGCAGGCCGCGGCCGAACTGGAGCGAGCAGTGAAAGACGGCTGCAAGGGCGGCTTCGTCGCTCCGTTCACCCACTCGCGCAAGCCGCACGGCCACGCCGACCACGACCCGCTGTGGGCCAAGGCGCAGGAACTGGACGTGCCAATCGCCATCCATCCGACCTTCGCCCCGCGCGAGTTCCTGCCGGCGGCCTTCGAAGGCTTCGGCCCAGAGGCCGGCTGGTACTACAACGTGCTGGGCCGGCATGGATCGCAGCAGGCGCTGCTCAGCATGTTTGCGCTGGGGACGCTGGAGCGCTTCCCTCGCTTGAAGCTCGGTGTACTGGAGGTCGGCGCCGGCTGGATCGGCTCGCTGCTGGACCGCATGGACGCGGTGTTCGAGACGGCTGCCGGCCGGGCCGTGCCGCTCAAGCACCCGCCCAGCTATTATTTCAAGCGCCAGTGCTTCATCTCCGGCGACCCGGATGAGAAGTCGGCTGCCCACATCATGGAGTACGTTGGCGCCGACAAGTTCATGTGGGCCAGCGACTACCCGCATCCGGACCATACGGGATCCTGGGTGCACGATCTCGTGGCGCTGGTCGAGCCGTTGAGCACGGCGACGCGTGCCCGCGTCCTTGGTCGGAACACGCTGGAGATCTACAACCTGAACTGAGCCGGGGCGTGCCGTTACGCGTGGGTGCCGGCCGCCCGCGGAGAAGCGACTCGATGCGACGTTACATTCTGCGCCGCCTGCTGCTGATGATCCCGGTCCTGCTGCTGATCACGGTCGCCGTGGCGTCGATGATGCGGCTCGTTCCCGGCGATCCGGCGACGCTGGCGCTCGGCCAGGCCGCGTCGGCGAAAGACCGGCAGGCGTTCCGTCACGCCTATCACCTGGACGATTCCTTGCCCGTCCAGTACCTGCGCTGGTGGAGCGACGTGCTGCACGGCGACCTCGGGCGATCGGTCGTGCATCGTACGACCGTGAGCGCGGAGCTGCGCTCGCGGCTGCCGAGCACACTTGAGCTTGTCGTGCTTGGCACCCTGTTCACGGTCATCCTCGGCATCCCCCTGGGTGTGCTTTCGGCGGTGAAGCGGAATTCGGCCTGGGACTATGCGATCCGCGTGTTCAGCATCGGCGGCCAGTCCGTACCTGGCTTTTGGCTGGGCACGCTGCTGCTCATCCTGCCTGCGATCTGGTGGAACTATCTGCCGCCGATCGGCAAGGTGTCGCTGTTCGACAATCCGGCGCGCAATTTGCAGCAGTACTATTTGCCGGCATTGGTGCTGGCGATCGGCGGCTCGGCCGGGATCATGCGGCTGGAGCGTTCTACGGTGCTGGAGGTGTTGCGCAACGACTACGTGCGGACCGCGTATGCGAAAGGGCTGGCAGAACGGCGGGTGATTGTGGGCCATGTGCTCAAGAATTCGCTCATTCCCGTGGTGACGGTAATCGGACTGCAAATCGCCGCGCTCTTCGGAGGCGCGGTCATCCTGGAGACGATCTTCAACCTGCCTGGCGTCGGGCTGCTCTTCATCGACTCCATCTACGTGCGCGATTATCCGGTGATCCAGGGGCTGACGTTCTTCCTGGCCGTAATCTTGCTGCTCGCCAATCTCGTGGTCGATCTCTCCTACGCCTGGCTCGACCCAAGGATTCGGTATACATGAGTGTTGTATCGAGCGAGGTCGCTGCACCCGTCGCCGCGCCGGGCGAGATCGCCGTCGCCCTGCCCGGCAGCGGGCGCGCGGCACGAATCCGGCGGCTGCTGCGCAGTCAGCCGCTCGGCGTCTTCGGCCTGCTGGTGATCCTGGCGTTAATCCTCGTCGCGATCCTGGCGCCGCAGATCGCGCCCTACGACCCGACGAGCATCCAATTTCACAACCTGCTCCGCCCCAACGCCACCAACCTATTCGGCACCGACGACAAGGGCCGGGACATCTTCAGCCGCGTGATCTACGGCAGCCGCACCTCGCTGGAAGTCGGGATCATCGCCACGGCGGTCGGCGTGATCGGCGGCACCTTCATCGGCCTGGTCTCCGGCTACTTCGGCGGCTGGAGTGATATGGCGATCCAGCGGGTGATGGACGCGATGATGGCGTTCCCCATCCTGATCCTGGCGCTGATCATGATCGCCGTGGTCGGGCCGTCGATCCGCAACCTGATGGCGATAGTCGGCGTGGCGATCATCCCCGGCATCGGACGCATCGTGCGCGGCATCGTGCTGAGCGAAAAGGAGAACATGTATGTCGAGGCGGCGCGCACCCTGGGGGCGCGCCCCGAGCGCATCATCTTCCGACATATCCTGCCGAACTTGCTGGCGCCGCTGATCGTGATCGCGACCTCGCTGCTGGCGGGCGCGATCCTGATCGAGGCGAGCCTGAGCTTCCTCGGCCTGGGCACGCCACCGCCCACCCCGTCGTGGGGCGCCGACCTGAGCGGCCAGGCGCAGCGTTATTTCACCCATGCGCCGTGGATGGCGATCTTTCCCGGCGCTGCGCTCAGCCTGGTGGTGCTCGGCTTCAACTTGCTCGGCGATGCTCTGCGCGACATTCTCGATCCGCGCCTGCGCGGCGGTCGCTGAGCCGGAGCGAAGCGGGGAGCGAACTGCGGCTCGCGGGCCTCCACGACGTGATCGGCCCAGGCCATGCAGGGGAATCGCGCAGCGGAGCGATCGGTGAGAGGAGCGACATACTGCTCGGCCGGCTGCCGGTCGAGGAGGAAGAGCGGGGCGCCCAGCCTTCAGCGGCGGGCGCAAAGAGTCGTCGGGACGCAATGAGCCCCGGCCAGCAAGGAGGGTTCCCATGGCGGAGTTCGACATCCTCATCCGCGGCGGGACGGTGGTGGACGGCACGCGCGTGCCGCGCTACCGGGCCGATGTCGGCATCAAGGACGGCCGCATCGCCCAGATCGGCGGCATCCGGCCCGGCAACGGCGGCGCCCGCGAGGTGCTGGACGCCGCGGGGCTGATCGTCGCGCCGGGCTTCGTCGATCTGCACACCCACTACGACGCGCAAATCCAGTGGGATCCGTACTGCACGATCTCCGGCTGGCACGGCGTCACCTCGGTCGTCCTGGGCAACTGCGGCTTCGGCTTCGCCCCCGTGCGGCCGGACGAACGCGACCGCGCCATGCTCACCATGTCGCGCACGGAGGCGATCCCCTTCGAGTCGATGCAGGCCGGCATGCTCTGGGACTGGGTCACCTTCCCGGAATGGCTGGACTCGCTCGAGCGCATCCCCAAGGGCGTCAACTGCCTCAGCTACGTGCCCGTGGCGCCGCTGATGATCTGGACGATGGGCCTTGAAGCGGCCAAGAGCCGGCCGGCCACACCCGCGGAGCGCAAGGAGATGCAGCGCCTGCTTCACGAGGCGATGGACGCCGGCGCCTGCGGCTTCTCCACCCAGCGGCTCGGGCAGCATTCGGTGCAGGCGGACTACGACGGCACGCCGATGGTCACCGACACGATGAGCGACGAGGACTGCCTCGCGCTGGCGGAGGTGCTGCGCGAGCGCGACGAGGGCTTCATCCAGATCACGCAGTTCACCGGCAACATCAAGGCCGACCTGATGTTCCAGGAGCGGTTGGCCGAAGTCAGCGGCCGGCCGGTGCTGCACAACATCATCACGGTGAGTAATACCGATCCCGACAACCACCGCAAGCGCATGAAGTGGCTGCAGGAGGCGAACGAGCGCGGCAACCGCCTGATCGGCCAGGGCTTCACGGCGCGCACCGGCTTTGCCTTCACGCTCGAGAACTGGAACCTGTACGACTCCAGCCCGGCGTGGAACACGGCGACGACGGGCACGGTCGAAGAGAAGATGCGCAAGATGGCCGACCCGGAGATCCGCGAGGCGATCAAGCGCGAGCATGCGGAGGCGGCGGAGAAGCTGCGCCAGACCCAGGCGATCGGCGGCCCGGTTGAAGAGTTGATCGTGCAGTGGGTGGACCAGCGCCCAGAGCTGGAGCAGTACGTTGGCCTGAGCGTCGGCGACATCGCGAAGGCGCAGGAGAAGGACCCGGTCGACGCCATGCTCGACCTCTCGCTCGCCGCCGATCTCAAGGTCGAGTTCGTAACGCCGGACCGCGGCAACAACCCCGAGTGGACGGCGGAGATGGTGCAGTCGCCGTACGTGATCCCCGGGGTCTCCGACGGCGGGGCGCATACCAAGTTCTTCACCGGCGGTTCCTACACCACCGACTTCCTCACCTGGATGGCGCGCGACACAAATCTGCTGAGTCTCGAGGAGGCGCACTATCGCCTCAGCTACCTGCCGGCGCACGCGGCGGGCTTCAAGGACCGCGGCTTCCTGCGCGAGGGCGCCCCGGCGGATCTCGTCGTCTACGACCTGGCGCAGTTGAAGTGCCTGCCCGAGTGGGTGGGCGAGGTCACGCACGACTTCCCGGCCGGCGAATGGCGGCGCGTGCAGCGGGCGGCGGGCTACCGCTGGATCATGGTCAACGGCGAAGTCACGTTCGAAGACGGCCGCAGCACCGGCGCCACGCCCGGCAAGCTGCTGCGGCACGGCCGGGCCGGGTAAGCGGCGGAACTGCCCGTATCGCGGCTGTCAGACCGGCGTCGACTGGCGGGCGGGAGGCGCGACTTGGCGCCTCCCGCGCTCGCGTTCTGACCGCCAATCCGCGTGCCGGAGGCGCTATACTGCTGCGCAGGCGCAGACAGCGCGACGGCGTTTGACGCTGCAGGGAGGGCGACATGCACGACCTGGTCATCCGCAACGGCACCATCGTCGACGGCACCGGCAGGCCGCGCTTCGGCGGCGATGTGGCCGTGGACGGCGCGACGATCACAGATGTCGGCCGCCTGAGCGAGCGCGGCCGGCGTGAGATCGACGCCGCGGGGTTGCTCGTCACGCCCGGCTTCGTCGACATCCACACCCACTACGACGGCCAGGCGACCTGGGACTCCGAGATCGCGCCCTCATCGTGGCACGGCGTCACCTCGATCGTGATGGGCAACTGCGGCGTGGGCTTCGCGCCCGCCGCGCCTGATAAGCACGATTTCCTGATCTCGCTGATGGAGGGAGTGGAGGACATCCCCGGCGCCGCGCTGGCCGAGGGGCTAACCTGGGACTGGGAATCGCTGCCCGAGTATTTGGATGCGCTCGACCGCCGGCCGCACACGATCGACCTGGGCGTGCAGGTGCCGCACGCCGCCCTGCGCGCGTACGTGATGGGCGAGCGCGGCGGCGACCACGAGATCGACCCGACCGAGGACGAGATCCGGCGCATGGCGGCCCTCACCGCCGAGGCGCTGCTGGCCGGCGCCCTGGGCTTCGCCACCTCGCGCACGGTCAACCACCGCAGCCGCACCGGCGCCAGGATCGGCAGCCTCACCGCCTCCACCGAGGAGCTGCTCGGCATCGGCCAGGCGCTGAAACAGACGGGGCGCGGCGTCTTCCAGTGTATCTCGGACTTCGCAGACCTGGACTACGAATTCGGCCTGATCCGCCGGCTCGCCGCCGAGTGCGGGCGGCCGCTCTCGCTGACGCTGCTGCAGCGCAACGAACACCCGGAGAAGTGGCGCACGATCCTGGCGCGGATCGAGCAGGCCGCGGCCGAAGGCGTCGATCTGAAGGCGCAGGTCTGCGCCCGGCCGGTGGGCCTGCTGATCGGCCTGCAGGCCAGCCTCAACCCGTTCATGCTGATGCCGAGCTACGAGGCGATTGCCGAAATGCCGCTGGCTGAACGGGTGACTCGCATGCGCGAGCCAAACCTGCGCCGGCAGATCCTGGCGGAATACGCGGAGAAGGGCGGCAAGGCGCGCTCGGGCATGCGCCTGCGGGACCTCGACCTCACGCGCCTCTTCCCGCTGAACGATCCGCCGAACTACGAGCCGGAGCCCTCAGACAGCATCGCCGCGCGGGCCGCGCAGTTCGGGCGGGCGCCGGCGGACCTGGTCTACGACCTGATGCTGGAGGACGAGGGCCGCGCCCTGCTCTACTACACGAACTCCAACTACGCGCACTTCAACCTCGACGACGCACGGGAGATGGTGCTTTCCGAGCGCACGCTCTTCGGCCTCTCCGACGGCGGCGCCCACGTCGGCACGATCTGCGATGCGAGCTTCCCCACCTCCAACCTCACCCTCTGGTGCCGCGACCGGAAGCGTGGTGAGGGGCTGCCGCTGGAGTTCATGGTCAAGGGCCAAAGCGCTGACACCGCGCGCCACGTCGGTTGGCACGACCGCGGTGTCATCGCGCCCGGCTACCGTGCGGACCTGAACGTGATCGACTTCGACCGCCTGCAACTGCATCCGCCCACGATCGCGCACGACCTGCCGGCGGGCGGCCGGCGGCTTTTGCAGAAGGCCGACGGCTACCGCTGCACGATCAAATCGGGCGCGGTGACGTTCGAGAACGGCGAGTCCACCGGCGAGCTGCCGGGCAGGCTGATGCGCGGCGCGCAGTCCCGGCCGTCGGCGGCAAACGTCGCCGCGACGGCCGCGGCGCACTCTGGCCATTGACCCGGTTGTGGGGCGAGTCGTCACGTCCTCGACCTGAGGACCGGCACTACAGGACAAGCAAGGCGCCGGCTACCGTGACGAGGGCGCCAAGCAGCTTCCCGCGCAGGTGCCGCCGCTCCCGCAGGAGCACGATCGCCAGGACGACCGACAGGATGGTCGTCATCCCCAGCAGCGGGTCGATCTGTGCGGCGTTCCGGCCAATGCGGTAGGCATAGAAGACGCACAGGGTGCCGAGGGTGTCGTTCATCCCCAGCACGGTGATGCAGGCCGCACGGCGTCTGGTGCCGTAGAAGCGCAGCTGGCGCAGCGTCTTGGGACGGGTCACCAGCAGTGCCAGCACGGGCAAGTAGCACACGTACACGATGAGGGAGATGGGGTCGATGCTGCGGTCCAGGAAGAACGAGAGCAGGTCCATCGCGGAATAGAACACGGTGGCCGCGACGATGAGCAGGACGCCTCGACTGAGCCGGAACGTGTGTCGGCCCGAGAGGGCGATAGCGATCCCGAGCACAACGGCGCCCGCGCCGAGCACCTTGTTGACGGTGAACGCCTCACCTAGGAAGACAAACGCCCCGAGCACGGTCCAGAACTTGTGGCCAGCCTGGTAGACAATCGTCGTCTCGGACGCCTCGACCCGCTGCAGGGCGGTGAAGTACAGCACAGGGCCGATGGTGGCGCAGGCGGTGAGCGGCAGGAAGAGCAGCAGTTGGGCGGCGCTGAGGCGGTACTGGAAGCCACCGGGGTGCAGCGTGGCAAACAGCAACGCGATGGTGCCACCGATGCCGAAGAAGGTCAGGGACTGAGCGTAGGGGTCGGACTGCTCCTCGCGCAGCAGCACGCGGTGCAAGAGCGCGTTGGACGAGGCGATGAGGATCGCAAGGAGTATCAGGGGTAGCCACGCCACGAGCACAAGCTCCTTCGTCGTGGTCGTCACGTCCACCGCTCTGGCCATGGACGACGCCGTTTTCCAGGCACGGGAAGACCGCAGACAGTCCGCGTCCGTGTCGGAAAAGAGGCAGACAGGTCACGCCGAAGACGCCGCTCGCTCGCTCATGCGGCGGCAGCGCGGTACCAGCTACCGGCGCTGGTTCGAGGAACGCGGGCCGTCGAGAAGGAAGAACCCACTGGGTTCCAGGACTGGCGTCATGACGGTCACTCCCTTCGGCACGCCACCGTCGTTGCTTTAGTGGTTCCCCGCGGGACCGATCCCCAGGAGTGCAGCGAGATGGCCAGCATACGGCGCGTCACACGCAACGGCATATGTGCGTTGAGGAGGTCGTGGCAAGCTCGGCGCGGCACCCCGCGGCGCCCACAGCGTGCCGGGATCAGCATACGCTGCCGCGCCCAACCGTTGCACGGTGACTGCCACACCGGCGCCGGCCTACGTGCCAGGTGAGCCGGCAAGCGATTCGCCGCGTTCGCGACCCGATCGCCGCTCATGCGCCGGGCTTGGAGCTACGCCGGAGCCGCGGCGAGCGCCGGCAGTCCAGCTTCGCCAGCCGGCGGAATCCACTGCCTCGGTAGGACGAAGCGTTGACGGGCCGAAGCCTGTCGGCGGACCATTACGTCGATGACGCGTTCAGCCCACACGCCGCCGCCCCGCGACGCCTCGGAGCGTTCACCGTTCGTCGGGCGCCTGGCGGAACTCCGCAGCCTGAGCGATTCCTGGGTCAGAGCCAGAAGCGGTGAGCGCCAGGTGGTGTTGCTCAGCGGGGAGCCCGGCATCGGCAAGACGCGTCTTGCCGCTGAGCTGGCAGACCAGGTCCGCGCGGCAGACGGCGCCGTGCTGATCGGCCGCTGCGACGAGGACGCGCTGATCGTTTATCAGCCGTTCATCGAAGCGCTGCGTGGGCACTTTGCTCAGTCGCCGCGAGACTTCTCTGCTGGCGAGTCGAGCGCGCT
Organism: Dehalococcoidia bacterium; assembly: GCA_035310145.1. NCBI lineage: Bacteria > Bacillati > Chloroflexota > Dehalococcoidia > Dehalococcoidia bacterium. The sequence goes on along the minus strand of DATGEL010000041.1, from coordinate 5,338 downwards.
CGTCTCGGACCTGGCGCGGCTGTTGCCCGAGCTCAACACGCGCAAACGGCTGCTCGAAACGAGATCCGAAGGGGATCCCGAAGCTGAGCGCTACCGGCTGTTCGAAGCCGTCACCTCCTTCCTGGCCGCCGTTTCGTACGAGCGGCCCACGCTGGTGATCCTTGACGACCTGCAGTGGGCGGATCGGGCCAGCCTCCTCCTGCTAAAGCACATCATTCGCTCGCCGCGCACGGCCCGGCTGCTGCTGGTGGGCACCTACCGCGACACCGACCTGCGCCGTGGCAATCCGCTGGCGAACCTGCTGGCCGACCTGCGACGCGAGCGCGCCTTTCATCGCATCGCGCTGGCCGGCCTCGCCGCGCACGAGCTTGCCGACCTTGTCGAAGCCTGGGTAGGGACGAAACCCGCGGCCGGCTTCGTGACGGCGCTGTCTATGGAGACGGAGGGCAATCCCTTCTTTGTCGAGGAGGTGCTTGAACACCTGCTCGAGACACCCGCTGCAGCAGACGTGTTGCCGTGGACGCAGGAAACGGTCGCGGGCGACTTTGGAATCCCCGACGGCCTGCGCGAAGTGATCGGCCGCAGGCTCTCCCGCCTCGCCCCAACGACAAACCAACTGCTGACGGCGGCGTCGGTTCTGGGCCAGGAGTTCGAACTGAGCGTCGTGCAGCAGCTTGCCGACCTCAGCGACGAGAGCGTGCTGAACGCGTTGGATGAGGCGCTGCGCTCGCGCCTGATCCTGGAGCAGGCGCCGCGGCATCAGCCCAGATACTCATTCAGCCATTCGCTGGTGCGGCAAACGCTGTACGAGGAGCTTAACCTGCCCAGGCGCCAGCGCCTCCACATGCGCGCGGCCCAGGCAATCGAGCTCATCCACGCCCAGCAGCACACCACGGAGCGGATCGCCGCGCTGGCGACGCACTACCGCAACGCCGGCGCGGTCGCGGACCCGGAGAAGGCCATCGGCTACTCGGTCCGCGCTGCCGAGGCGGCGACGGCGGTGTTCGCCTGGGAAGAAGCGGTGGCCCACTACGAAGGGGTGCTGCAGGCGCTCGAGCTCGTACCCGCCGAGCAGGCGAGGCGCTGCGACTTCCTGCTGGCGCTCGGCTGGACGCTCATGCCGCCCGGCGAAACGCAGCGGGTGATCGAGTCCGTGGCACCGGAGGCATTGGCGATCGCGGAAGGGATCGGCGACGCGAGCCGGGCCGCCGCGGCCTGCCGCCTGGCGATGGAAGCGTTTCATCGGGCCGGCGCCCGCATGCTGACGTTGACGCCGCGCTGGCAACGCTGGGCGGAGGCCTACGAGCGGTATGCGCGCGCCGGGTCGATCGACCGCGTTCGGCTGGACCTGGACTGCGCAGAAGCGTTCCACATGAGCGGCCGGGAATACGAGGCATGGAGCCGGAGAGTCGCCGCCTTCCAGCTTGCAAAAGCGCTGAACGCCCCCGATGAGCTGTTGCTGGCCGCCGGGTTCACGATGTACTACACGCAATCGCCCCAGCGAGAAGCGCAGCGTTACGCCATCGCCCGGGAGGCGGCCGCCTGGAGCACCGAAGGCGCAAGCGCCAGGACGCTCGCGATCTTCTATCTCTACTCGGCGTGGGCCTTCTGGGACTGGGGCGAACGCGAGCCGGCGCTGGCCGCCCTCGATCGGCTGAAACAGTTACCCACGAGCTTCCGGGATCCGTGGGTCATGGAGTACGCCATCTTTGCCGACGGCGCGGCCGCGGCCCTGCAAGGACGCCTCGAGGACGCGGTGGCGCTGGCGCACGAGATCGTGCGCCTCAGCGACGAGATCGGCTCGCCCGTCTTCGGGCGCCTGAACGCTGGGAACATCGCCTTTCGCGCGCTCCTGCACCTGGGCCGGCCCGAAGAGGCGCTTGAGATCCTGGACTGGGGCTGGCGAGCAGCCGGGCTCGGCCAGGAGCCAGCAGTGAACGCGCCGCGACGCGCGCTGGCGCTTGCCGCAGTGGGACGGGAACCGGAGGCGGCGACTACGCTCGCGCACCTCGTGGTCGAGCGGGAGATCGGCGCGGATGATGACGGCAACGTCGCCACCACCGACTTGATCCCCTTGCTGGAGACGGCGGCGCTGCTGCGCGACGCTGAGCGGGCAGCGATTCTCTACCGCCGCCTCGAGGGTGTCCCCCTGCTGGTGAAGGTGCATGGCGGTACGCAGGCGGCGGTTGGGCGTGCCCTGGGCGATGCCGCCCTGCTGCTGGGGCGACCGGCCGCGGCACGCGCCCACTACGAGGCAGCGCTGGCGGTGTGCGAGCGGATCGGCTTTCGCCCCGAAACGGCCATTCTGCACCTGGTGCTGGCTGAGCTACTGGTGAAGCACTACCCACACGAGGCGGCTCGCGCCGCGAGCCACCTCGATCGTGCGCTGGGCGAACTTTCGGCGATGGGCATGAAACCCTGGGTCGAGCGTGCGACCCGCCTGCGTGGACAACGACGTGCGGCGCGTTACCCGGATGGGCTCACCGAGCGAGAGGTGGAGGTGCTGCGCTTGCTGGCGCAGGGCAAGAGCAACCAGCAGATCGCGGCGGACCTGGATATCAGCCTGCACACCGCCGGCCATCACGTTGGGAACATTCTTGCCAAGACCAGCGCGGCCAACCGCACGGAGGCAGCCTCCTATGCCTTCCAGCGAGGTTTAGCCACCTCGAACGGCTAGCCCTGCGGCCCGGCCGTGCGCGATAGCGCATCATCGCCATCGGCTGTCCTTCTCTTCTGCCTCAGACGTCCGATCAAAAATGGCGTGGATTCGCGATGTGCGCCTTCGTGCCCTCCAGGACACTGGCTACGGCGGGACGGTCCGCATCCCCGATTTCGAAGGACCGCAGAGCCAGGAGAGAGGGAACGATGGTCGCCAGTGCAACGTCACCCCTGACCGACGAGATGCTTGCACGGTTTTCGCAGCGCGCGCCGATCTACGATCGGGAGAATCGCTTCTTTCAGGAGGACTTCGATGAGCTGAAGGCGGCGGGGTATCTGAACGTCGCCCTGCCGCCCGAGTTTGGCGGTCCGGGCCTCAGCCTTGCCGAGATCGGCAAGCTGCAGCGCAAGCTGGCGTATCATGCCGCGCCGACGGCGCTGGCCGTCAATATGCACTTCTACTGGACCGGCGTCTTCGCCGATCTCTGGCGCGCCGGCGACACCTCCGTCGAGCGGTACCTGCGGGAAGCAGCCGCCGGCGAGGTCTTCGCCGCCGGGCACGCCGAGTCCGGCAACGACATTCCCGTCATGCTTTCCACGACTCGGGCCGAGCGGGTAACCGGCGGCTACAAATTCACGGGTAAGAAGTCGTTCGGCAGCCTGGGGCCGGCGTGGACCATGCTCGGCCTGCACGGCATCGACACGAGCGACCCGGGCGCACCGAAGATCGTGCATGCCTTCACGCCGCGCAACACGCCCGGCCTGCGCACGAATGCGGTCTGGGACGTGCTCGGCATGCGCGCCACGCAGAGCGACGACACGGTTCTCGACGGCGTCTTTGTGCCCGACGACCACATCGCGCGCATCGTGGCGCCCGGTGCTGGCGGCGCCGACGGTTTCGTGCTCGGCATCTTCGCCTGGGCGCTGATCGGCTTCGGCAACGTCTACTTCGGCCTGGCGCAGCGTGCCATGGACACGGTTGTGGAACTGGTCAAGAACAAGACGTCCGTGGCGGTAACACGGCCGATGCACTACCACCCCGAAGTGCAGCACGAGATCGCGGAGATGGCGCTCGCACTCGAGGGCATCGGCCCGCACCTCGACCGCGTCGCGGAGGACTGGAGCAACGGCGTCGAGTACGGTCACGGCTGGGTGATCAAGATCGTCGCGGCGAAACATCACGCGGTCGAAAGCGGCTGGCGCGTCGTCGACCGCGGCCTCGACCTGCTGGGCGGTTTCGGCATCTTCAAGCAGGCCGGCTACGAGCGCCTCTGGCGCGATGCCCGCCTCGGCCGTCTGCACCCCGCCAACTCTGCCCTGACGCACGAGTTGGTCGGCAAGCTGAGCCTCGGGATCAATCCCGATGAGGCGCCGCGCTGGGGCTAAGCCGCCCCGACCCGGTACCTGCATGGCCCCGCCACCCGCCGCTCGCACCGCTCACGAAAGCTCGTGAGCGGTGCGGGCGTTGGCCCGGCCGGCATCTGCGCGCGACGCCGGCTCGCGGCGCAGATGCCCGGCATCGTTACGGAGACCGGCCTCTTCCCAGGAGCACGGCCCGCCTGCTGGCGCGGCAGGCGGACGCCTACGGCCGCGCGGGCACTCCTTCTCTCCGCCTGGCTTCGTGAAACGCTCAGCGTATGACACCCGCCGCGATGCGCAGCCGCGCACCGCGGCGGGTGCCTGCATGGGCGGCCATGAAGCACACGATGCGCAAGCTCCGCGGTTTCAGAGCGATCCGCGAGCCAGCGCCGCTGAGCTCATACCCGGAATCCTGATTGCAAGCCGGCGTCGCAACTCGCATCGGTTAACCGCGCGGCAGGCCGAGGCCTCGGGTGGCGATCACGGTGCTTTGGATCTCGCTGGTGCCGCCGGCGATCGTGTACGAGAGGGCGGCTTCGTAGGCGCGCTCGATGCGCCCTTGCAGCGGCGCCCACTTCGGGGCCGGCTCGAGCTGGCCGCCGGGGCCGAGCAGATTGATCGCCGCCTCACAGAAGCGCTGGTTCAACTCCGAGCTGAACATCTTCGCCATCGTGAAGATGATGCCCACCGCCCCGGCCAGGCTGCTGAGGCCGCCGGCCAGCAGCAACTCGCCGTACTCGATCAGCAGATCTCAGCAGAGATTCACGACCTCCGCGCCCTCCCGCAGGCGCCGTTCAATGCGCCCGAGCCCCTCGTCGGCTTGCTCCCAAGGCGGGTCTTCGCCGGCGAGCCAGCGCTGCCAGGCGGCCCAGTTGCGCGCCTCCTCGTGGTCGTAGAACTCCGATAGAGCGCCTGTGTTGTACTCGCCGATCGTCTTCAGCGAGATGAAGTGCGGATCGTACCGACGCATCAACTCGCGGACGCGGTCGTGGTAGCCTCGCCAGGCGGCCAGGAGCGGCTCGTAGGGCACGCGCACCGGGCCGGAGCAAATACACGGCCTTACCGAGCCCCGGCCGTTCCACCTTGGCGCCGGAGGCGGTGTCCCGGAACACGCGGTCGCAGCCGGCTGCCGTGAGCGCATCGAGCTGCAGGTCCAGCGTTTGCTCACCGGTGGAGACGCGGGTAATTGAATAGCGGCGCTACGGCGGGAGCGGTGCGGGCACGCGGCCGGTGCGGAAGGTGGTCAGCAGGTCGTCGAGCAGCGCACCGCCACGTTGGCGAATGGTGCGCGTCACGCTGGCGAAGGCGGCGAAGGTCTCCG